>CANJEY010000054.1 GCA_947472615.1 Beijerinckiaceae bacterium | reverse complement strand
TCCGCGTCGGCGAAACGGAACCCATGGGCCGCGCGGCGCTGGCGAAAGTCCTCACCGACGCCGGCTATGCGGTGGTCTATCAGGACTGCCGGGGGCGTTATGACTCGGAGGGCGAGTTCACCAAATATCTGTCGGAAGGCCCCGATGGTTTCGACACGATTGCGTGGATCGCCGCGCAGGACTGGTGCGACGGCAAGGTCGGCACCATGGGGCTTTCCTACGCGGCCCATACGCAAATGGCGGCGGCGTGTTTGTCGCCGCCAGCGCTCGCCTGCATGATTCTCGACTCGGGTGGATTTTCGAATGCCTATCGCTGCGGCATCCGGCAGGGCGGCGCATTCGAATTGAAGCAGGCGACGTGGGCGTGGAATCAGGCGAAGGAAAGCCGTCTCGCCGAAGTCGATCCGCTTGTTCGCAACGCGCTCGAAGCGGAGGACATCTTCGCGTGGTTTCGCGCCACGCCGTGGAGCAAGGGCCGCTCGCCGGTGCGCTGGGAGCCCGAGTACGAAGCCTATCTGCTCGAACAATGGAGTCACGGCGCCTTCGACGACTTCTGGAAAAAGATCGGCATCTACGCCGCCGGTTCATACGACACGATGCCGGACATTCCTGTCGCGCTCATGTCGAGCTGGTACGACGCCTATGTGATGACGACGTTCGAGAATTACGCCGGCCTTGCGAGCAAGGCGCATAGGCCGATCTCGCTTATCATGGGACCGTGGACGCACGGCGACCGCAACAGGCGCGTGATCGGCGACGTGGACTTCGGCGAAGCAGCGGCGTTCGACAATCATGTCGATGAGAGCTGGCTCGCATATCGCCTGCGCTGGTTCGATCGCTGGCTGAAGGACAAGCCGGTCGGCAATGAGCCGCGCGTGCGCCTGTTCGTGATGGGCGGCGGCTCGGGGCGCAAGACAGCGGGCGGGCATCTCGATCACGGCGGACGCTGGATCGAGGCGCGCGACTGGCCCCTGCCCGGCACGAACTTTCGCGGCTTCCATCTGCATCGTGACGGCCGACTGGATGCAGTCTTGCCGACATCGACAGACGATGCGCTGTCCTATCGTTTCGACCCGCTCGATCCCGCGCCCACCATCGGCGGCGCTTTGACGAGCGGGCGTCCCGTGTTCGATGGCGGCGCTTACGACCAGCGCGAAAGCGATCGCTTCTTCGGCTGCCGCAATCCCGGCCTGCCACTGTCGGCGCGACGCGACGTGCTGAGTTTCGAAACCGAACCACTCGCGGCGGATCTCACTATCGCCGGTCCAATCACGATCGAACTGTGGGTGACGAGCGACCAGCCAGACACCGACTTTACCGCCAAACTGATCGACGTGCATCCGCCCTCGACAGACTGGCCGACAGGCTTCGCGATGAACCTGACTGACGGGATCTTTCGCTGCCGCTACCGCAAGTCGTGGGAAAAGCCCGAGCCCATTGCGCCCGGCGAAATCTTTCGCATCGTGATCGAGCCTTTCGCCACCGCAAATCTGTTCAAGGCGGGTCATCGGGTCAGGCTGGATATTTCGTCGAGCAATTTTCCCAAATACGACGTCAATCCGAATTCATACGAAGCGGAAGGCGAAGCCCGCGCGCCGCGCCCGGCGCTGAACACCGTGTTCGTGAACGCGATGCGGCCGTCGAAGGTCGTCCTGCCGGTGATCAACGCCGCTTGACGCCATACGACACGCCGCGCGACGTGGTGACCGCACTGTAGCCAGACGGCGGAAGGCTTGAGCCCGACGCGCCGTAGACCGCGCTGCTACGCCTCTCATAGGTAGCGTCGGTCTGCGACGACCACGTGGATGCGCTGCTGCGCCCCGCGAGAAGAACGCCGCGCGCCTCATCAGAATACCCACGGCCGCCCGGAAAGGGCTGCGCAGACGCATGTGTCGAGAACAGCGCGCCGAGAGTCAGTATGCAGAGTGCGCCAAGCCCCGCACGCTTCGGACTGGATATGGGGGACATTTTCAGCATCATCATTGGAATACTCTCTTCAGATCAGGTTGCATCGACCTGAGCCGAACATGCATCGGACGCGCCCGCGCCGCAGTGCGGTTCGGCACATCGCTGCCCTAACCGACGTCCACCTGCAGCACTTGCGCGCAGCGCAAATCCCGGCGACATATCGGGCACAGGAGATGTCTCATGCCGGTCAAACTAATCATCGCCAACAAGGCTTATTCGTCGTGGTCGCTGCGGCCCTGGATTTTGCTCGCGGCCTTCGGGATTCCGTTCGAGGAAGTCGTCATTCCGATGAACAGACCCGACACGAAAAAGAAGATGCTGAAATACGCCCCGACCGGCAAGGTGCCGTCGCTGCAGGACGGCGAGGTCAGCGTCTATGAATCGATTTCGGTGATCGAATACATCGCCGAGAAATATCCGAAGAAGGCGATCTGGCCGAAGAACAAGAAGGCGCGCGCGCACGCCCGCTCGCTCTCCGCCGAGATGCACGCAAGCTTTCAGGCGCTGCGTCAGCATTGTCCTACGGTGTTCCGTCGTCCGGTGCAGAAGCGCGAGCTGACGCCAGAAGCCGCCGCCGATGTGGCCCGCATCGAGGCTGCTTGGGCGCATGCGCGCAAGAATTTCGGCAAGGGCGGGCCGTTCCTGTTCGGCAAGTTCTGCGCCGCCGACGCCATGTTCGCGCCAGTCGTGAATCGCCTACACACCTATGACGTGCCGGTTTCAAAAGCCACGCGCGCCTATATGGACGCCATCATGGAGCTTCCGGCCTGGAAGGCGTGGATTCACGACGCCCATAAGGAAAAGTGGAGCATCGAGAAATACGACACGATCTGAGCCCCGATGGACGAGGCGCGCGCCTATACGCGAACGATCTGGGCGACCGTCTGCGGCATCTTCGCGATGGGCGCGGCGGAAGCGGCGCTGGCGCTGCATCTCGACAATCGCCTGCTGCTGAAGGACGCGCTCGAATGGAGCTATGACGTCGCGATTTACGCGGCGGCGGCGATCAGCTTTGGACGGGGCGACCGCGTTGAGCGTCTGTCCGCGCTCGCCATCGCGGCGGTGCTGGCGGCAGCGGGGTTTCAGGGAAGCTATGAGGTAGTTCGCGCCATCTTCATCCCGCCGGTGATCGAACCGTTGACGGTTGGAATTTCGTCGGCGCTCATCATCTGTGAGGGGATCGCCGTCGCGGCCGCGCTGTGGCGGTTTCGCGCGTCGCGCAATCCGCTGATCGAGGCGAGTTGGCTGAGCGCCCGCAACGACGCGATTTCCGCGACGCTATTCGCCGTCGTGATCGCCGTGGCGCGACTGGCCCCGGCCCGCTGGCCGCAGATGGCGGTTGACGCCTTCACGGCCGGTCTGGCGTTTCAGGCGGCGTGGGCGATTGCACGCGACGCCTGGCCGAGAAAGGATGCGCCGAAAGCCTGACGACGCGCCGCAGGTTCACTCGACGACGACGTTCGCCTTCCACAATTCCCACGGGCGGCTGATGGTCTTCATCACCGTCGTGTCGGCTTTCAGGCCTTCTTCGCGCGTCAGGTACGTCAGGGGCCCGTCGAGGCCGATCGCCTGCCGCTGTATCTGGGCGTTCACTTCCGTATAGATCGCCCGATAGACGGCTTCGGCGATCGACGAACCCACCGCCACATTGCCATGGCCGCGCATCATCGCAACCGGTTTGTCGGCGAGCGCCTCCGCCAGCGCCGCCCCCATGGAATTGTTGCTGACCAGCATGTCGGTCATGCCAAACTTCTCGCGAATATCGAAGATCGGCACGCCCTGCGCCAGAAAACCGCTCATATGAAATAGCGGCTGGATGGGGGTTTTCGAGATTCCGAACGGAATGACCGAGGCCGAATGGCTGTGCACCACCGCCATGACATCCGGCCGCGCCCGATAGATTTCGCCGTGAATATATCGTTCGAGATAGGAGCCGCGCGTCTCGCCCTCCACAGGCTCGCTGTCGGCCGCATATTCGATGAGATCGGCGCGCGTCACCAGCGCCGGCGCGAGCGAACGCGACAGCAGGAAGTGCTGCGGATTAGCATGATGTCGCACGCTGACATGGCCGTATCCGTCAAGCACATGCTCGCGCGCCAGAATGCGATTGGCGGCGACAAGATCTCCGGTCAGGGCCGGATCGACCGGGCCCGCCGATGCCGGACGCCGCACGCCGCCACCGCCCGCATCCGCCGGCGACGCGAAAAATCCAATGGTCTCGCAACATGAACAGCGCAGGCGCATCATTCCTCCCGGTCGCATGCTTGGCCCGGCGAGACAGATTGCGTATCAATCTGCGGTCGGGGCGTGAGGCCCCAGTTAGAAGGCGAATCCATGGGAGCGCAACCGAAGATCGCGATCGTCACCGGCGCCGGCACTGGCATCGGCAGGGCTGCCGCCATAGCGCTGGCCGGCGCGGGTTTCGCGATCACGCTCGGTGGGCGGCGCATCGAGCCACTGGAGGCGGTCGCGGCGGAGATCGAAAAGACCGGAGGCGCGGCGCTTCCTGTCGGCTGCGATGTGGCCGATGAGGCGCAGGTGAAAAATCTGTTCGATGCCACGAAACAGCGCTTCGGCCGCCTCGATTTCCTATTCAACAACGCCGGCCTGTTTTCTCCCTCGGTCAATCTGGAAGACCTCGATGTCGCCCAATGGCGCGCCATCGTCGACGTGAACCTGACCGGCGCATTTTTGTGCACGCAGGCGGCGTTCCGGCTGATGAAGGATCAGGAGCCGCGCGGCGGGCGCATCGTCAATAACGGCTCGATCTCGGCCCATGCGCCGCGGCCCAATTCCGCGCCCTATACGTCGACCAAGCACGCCATCACCGGCCTCACCAAATCCACGTCGCTCGACGGACGGAAATACGACATCGCCTGCGGACAGATCGACATCGGCAACGCCGAGACCGACATGACCGGCCGGATGAAGCGCGGCGTGCCGCAACCGGATGGCTCGATCCGTCCCGAGCCTGTGATGGACCTCGACAATGTGGCGCGCGCCATCGTTTACATGGCGACCTTGCCGCTCGACGCGAACGTGCAGTTCATGACCGTGATGGCGACCAAGATGCCATTCGTCGGACGCGGCTGACGAAATCGGCCCGACCGGCCAGAAACGCTGCTCCGATCTCCAGCAGGCGCGCGAAAAGCTTGCGGGCTCCGCGCGCTTTGTTCTAAAGATGAAGCAATAAATCATCGGAGGAAGCCATGCTGGATTTCAAGCTCATTTCGGTCGACAGTCACATGACCGAGCATCCCGGATGCTTCGAGCGCGTGCAGAAGGAATTCGGCGACAAGGCTCCGCGCGTGGTCGAAAATCCCGAAGGCGTCGGCAAGGGTCTCTACTTCATCATGGAAGGCATGGAGCCGATGCACGTCGGCTATTTCGCGCTCGGCCATGTCATCGACAAGCCGCACGGTCGAAAGGAAATGCTGATCTACCGGAACTCCGACGAGTTCAAGAAGCTCGTCACCGACTTCCGCGTCAATTACCGCTACGAGGACAACAAGGCCGACTGGTGCGCGCCAGACTATCTGGCGGCGCTGGAGAAAGACGGCGTCGATATTGCGCTGATTTACGCCAGCTGGGCGCGCTACAATTTCCACATCGAGGATGCGAAGCTGCAGCGTTCGCTGTTCCGCTCCTACAATGAATGGATGTTCGATTTCGTCAGCTACGCCCCGAAGCAATTGTTCTTCGCGCCGCTGCTGTCGATTCTCGACGTCGACCTCGCCTGTCAGGACATGCGCGAATACGTCAAGCGCGGCTGCAAGACCATGCATCTGCCGACCCAGATTCTCGGCAGCGGCTATTACGAGCCGATCTACGAAAAGCTCTGGGCCACCGCGGTGGATCTCGACATTCCGTTGAGCGTCCACGCCAATTCGACACAGGGGCGGCCGATGAAGCTGCACGGCCTCGCCAAGCGCGAGAACGATCCGCGCAAGTACATCATCCGCGGCGACTTCAACCCCAACGGCGGGCCGCAGGCCGGCTGGGAATTCATGTCGAACCTGATCTTCTCGGGCGTGTTCGATCGCTATCCGAGCCTCAAGGTCGTGGCGTCGGAATTCCAGATGAGCGACGCCGCCGCCGCCTTCGAGGCGATCGATTACCGCACGGGCCGCGCCGCGACTTACGACAGCGAGCGCAACGTCAACAAGCGCTGGCCGAGCGAATACATCCACGACAATTGCTATTTCGGCTTCGAGGACAGCCGCGCCACGGTGCTGACTGCGCCGTTCTTCGGCAAGGACAATTTCATGTGGTCGAACGACTATCCGCACTTCCAGACGCCCTGGCCCCATTCGGTCAGCATCTTCGAAGACAATTGCGAAGGCATCGACCCCGCGATCGTGCGCAAGCTCGGCCGCGATAACGCCAACCGCGTCTACAAGTTCACCTGACCACACGTTCATCTGATCAAATGCCCGGCCGCACGCGCGGCCCCAACCCGAGGCGCACATGAATCTCGTTCTGTTCAATGATTTCCGGCCCGGCGTGCTGCACGACGGGAAAGTGTTCGACATCACGTCGCTGATCGCCGGCATCGACCTGTCGCGGCCGCGCGACACGGTGCGTCAGCTCATCGCCCAGTACGGCGACCTGACTGGCAAGATCGCCGCCGAACTCAAGGGCGGCAAGGGCGTTCCCCTCGCCTCCGTGCGCCTGCGCCAGCCGTCGCCCGATCCGGTGCAATTGCTGTGCGCCGCCAAGAACTACAAGGACGGCCACGAAGCCCCGAAGCCAGACTTCTTCCTGAAGCCCTACGGCACGATCATCGGGCCTGACGACACGGTCGATCTGCCGCCGGTCGAGGCGCGCGTGTTCCACGCCGAGCCGGAACTCGCCGTCATCATCAAGAAGCGCGCCGTCAACGTGAAGGCCGCTGACGCGATGGACTATGTTTTCGGCTACACGTGTTTTCTCGACGTCTCGGCGCGCGGCGTCAGCCCGACGTTTTACATCCACAAGTCCTACGCGACGTTCGGGCCGATTGGCCCCGGCATCGTCACGGCGGACGAGATTTCCGATCCGCACAATTTGCAGATCAAGCTCTGGGTCGGCGACGATCTGCGGCAGGACTTCTCTACCGGCGAAATGGCGAACCGCATCGACAAGCTGATCGAAGTGGCCTCTTCCGTATGCCCGCTCGAGCCCGGCGACGTGCTGGCGACCGGCACGCATCACATTGGTCTCGGCCCTGTGCAGGATGGCGAGACGATCACGATCGACATCGAAAAGGTCGGCCGCATGAGCGTCAAGGTCAGCGATCCGCGCAAGCGGACATGGGAAAAGCCCGTGCCGCTCAAGCGCTGAGCCGCAACACGAAACGAACGCCGCGAAGCCCCGCGCGCGATCTCCGGATCGACGCGGAGCGCTTCAGCCGAAAGAGCCGCGGCGCGACAGGGAGACGAACATGAATACGCGTGCGAACATCGCCATCGCCTTTGCGTCCGCCCTCGCGGCGCAGTGCGCGATGACGCCGGCCAGCGCCGACGACGTCGCCGACTTCTATCGCGGCAAGACCATCACGCTCGTCTCGCCAGACGCCGCCGGCAGCGGCTACGACGCCTATGGCCGCCTCGTGGCGCGGTTCATCGCCGAACACATTCCGGGCAAGCCCAACATCGTCGTGCAGAACATGCCAGGCGCGGGCGGCGTCATCCAGATCAACTATCTCTACAATGTCGCCCCGAAAGACGGCACGACCTTCGCGATCATGATGCACGGCGGCATTTTCCGGCCGATCCTCGATCCGCGCGAGGTGCGTTACAAGATCGATGCGTTCCGCTGGCTCGGCAGCGTCACGCCAATCGTGGTGATCGGCGCTTTCAACAAGGACGCGCCCGCCAAGACGGCCGCCGAATTGTTCGAGAAGGAGACCATCATCGGCGGCTCCGGCGGCACCACACAATATCTGCCGGCGTCGGTGAACAACATCATCGGCACGAAGATGAAGTTGATCAGTGGCTATCGCAGCACCAACGATATTCTGCTCGCCATGACCCGCAAGGAAGTTGCAGGGGTCGTCGGCATCGGTCTCGACAGCATCCAGACCAACAACAACGGCGGCGATACGGGCGCGTACAATTTCCTGTTCCAGATGGGCGCCGCGCGCTCGAAGGAACTGCCGGACGTGCCGCTCATTCAGGAATTCGCCAAGAAACCCGAAGACCGCGAAGCGCTGGAAGCGATCTTCGCCAGCTTCTCGATCGGTCGCGTCTTCGCCGCGCCCGCCATCCCGGACGATCGCTACGCGGCGCTCGCCAAGGCGTTCGAGGACACCGTGAAGAGCCCCGAATTCGTCGAACAGGCGAAGCGGCAGCGCTCCAGCGTCAGCTACGTGTCGCCGGGCGAGATCAAGAAGATCATCGACCACGTCTACGGCCTGCCGGCCCCAGTGCTGAAGCGCGCCGCCGAAGCCATGCAGGGAGCCGACTGACGCGTTGACGCAGCCGCGCCAGCGCGCGCATCATGTCCGCTTCAATCAACGGAGACGGACATGAGCGCGGCGACTGCGGCGGTGGGCACTCTCAAGGCCGAGGACGACAACGTCCGCGTCACCGAATGGCGGTTTCCGCCCGGCGCGGCAACCGGCTGGCACAAGCACGAATACGATTACGTCGTAGTGCCGCTGCTCGACGGACAATTGCGCATTGATCTCGGCGGTGGCAATTTCACCACGTCGGACCTGAAGCGTGGCGTGCCGTATCACCGCCCGGTCGGGGTCGAGCATGACGTGATCAACGCGAACGCCTATGAATTCGCCTTTCTGGAAGTCGAACTGAAGCGCTGAACCCTGTGAACAACGGGCCGCAACCGCTTTGAAGCAGCGCCCCGCCGCCCTAGACTCGGGGCCATGCCCCTGCACCTGCTGAAACTCTGCGTCGGCGCGGATTCCATTCGCGATCAGGAAGACTGGATCGCCGAAAAACTCGCCGCCAAACGAGCGCGGGGCGAACCGGCCGAGCAGACGCACACGACCCGCATGGTGCCCAAACGCATCGCCGAACTCCTGGACGGCGGCTCGCTGTACTGGGTCATCAAGGGTCAGGTCGCGGCCCGGCAGGAGATTCAGGACATTCGACCATTCACCGATACGGAAGGCGTGTCGCGCTGCCATCTGGTGCTGGAGCCGACGATGATCCCAGTGCATCCGCGACCCTGCCGGCCGTTTCAGGGCTGGCGCTACCTCAAGGCAGAGGAAGCTCCGCAGGACATTTCGGCCGGCTTCGGCGAAATCGCCGAAATGCCTGAGGAATTGCGCCGCGAACTGCGCGAACTCGGGTTGCTATAGCAGCGGTATCCGGTCGCGGAACAATTGCCGGATGTTGTTGAAGAGGCCCGGCCGGCGTTGCGCGCCTGCCAGCGCCTCCAGGAAGCTGCGCGCCCAATGGTCGACCCCATAGGCGCTGATGCGCGCCAGCATGCGGGAATGCCGCTCGATCCGCTCATCGCGGCCCATCGCCAGCGCGACGTTGATCGCGTCCGGGATCGCCTCGACCTCATGCGGATTGATCAGCAGCGCGCCATCCAGTTCCGCCGCCGCGCCGGCGAATTGCGACAGGATCAACACACCGGGGTCTTCGGGATTCTGCGCCGCCACGAACTCCTTGGCGACGAGGTTCATGCCGTCGCGCAGCGGCGTCACAAGCGCCACATTCGCGGCGCGGTAAATGCCGGCCAGCGCCGGACGGGAATATGAGCGGTTGACGTAGCGCAGCGGCGTCCACGACGCTTGGCCATAGCGGCCGTTCGCATGGCCCACGGTCTCGCTCACCATGCGGTCGATGTCGGCGTATTCCTTGATCTCACCTCGGCTGGTAGGGGTGATCTGCAGGTATGTGACCTTGCCGTGCCACTCCGGCCGCGTCGCCAGAAAGCGTTCGTAGCCTTCCAGACGCTCCTTCAGCCCCTTGGAATAGTCCAGCCGGTCAACGCCGACGATCAGCGACGCGCCTTCAAGGCTGCGCTTGAATTCCTGCGCGAAGTCCGAGCGCTCGGCGTTGCGGGCCAGCCGGGCGAACACCGCTGTCTCGATTCCTACAGGGAACGCCCCGATCCGCAAACTCCGCTCGCCCTGCGTATAGGTCGCGCCATCACGGCTGGCAGTTGCGCCCTCCTGCGTCAGGTATCGGCCGAAATTGTCTCGGTCGTTCTCGGTCTGGAAGCCGACCAGATCGTAGTGGACCAGCGAACCCAACGTCTCCCGATGTTTCGGGATCGTCATCAGAAGGTCGGGCGGCGGACACGGAATGTGCAGAAAGAACCCGATCGGATTTTCGCAGCCCCGCGCCCTCAGCTCCCGCGCCAGCGGCATCAGGTGATAATCATGCACCCACACGACATCGTCGGGCTGCAACAGTTTGGAGATTTTCTCGGCGAAGATGCGGTTGACGCGCAGATAGCCGTCGAGATCGGTGTTGGAATATTCTGACAGATCAACACGGTAATGCAGGATCGGCCACAGCACGCGATTGGCGAAGCCGTTGTAATATTCCTGATAATCGGCGGTCGAGAGATCCATCACCGCATAGGTGATGCGGTTGCGCTCGACGAAACGCGGCTCGAAATCGGGATTGTCGCTCGCCGCGCCGCTCCAGCCGAACCATAAGCCGCGCCGGTTGCGCAACGCTGCCTTCACGGCGACCGCGAGGCCGCCCGCCGCTGTCGGCTTGCCCGGCTCGGGGGCAGTCACCCGGTTGGAGACAACAATCAGCCGAGGGCTCATGCGGGCGACCCGGTCTCGCCCGGCGCTGGGGCGATCTGCGCGGCAAGCCCGTAGAGCCAGTCGCGAACTTCCTGCGGGGTTTCAAAAGCGCCCGTCAGGCCCTCCATTGACCGGCCGACCGAATAGGCCCGCCCGCCCCGGCGCAGCACGGCCGCGAACCCCGGTAGATCCGTGGCGTCGTCGCCGATGAAGATCGGCGCGCGGCCCTCGAATGCCGGTTGCAGCATCAAATGGTCGATCGCCATGCCCTTCTCGAAGGCGCGGCGCTTGAACTCGAGCACGCAATGACCGTGCAGAAGAGCAAGCGAAGGGTCTTTGGCCTCAACCGCGAGCGTTTCCACCGCCTTGGTCAACGCGGTCTTGCACTCGGGAACATTGCGGTAATGCACCGCGAACGCGAACGCCTTGTTTTCAGCGAAGACGCCCGGAAACTCGGAGATCACATGCGACAGCCGGACCCAAAGGATCTCGGGCAGCAGATCCATTGCAGCCGTGCGGATCTGCGCATCGGGCGCAACACGGATTTCGGCGCCGTGGACCCCCGCCGCCGCAAATCGCAACGGCTGGAACAGCCGGTCGATATCCTCGATCGTTCGGCCGCTGACAAAAGCCAGCGCGCCCGAGAGCTTCTGATGCAGCACCAGCAAACAGGTTACGAGTCTCGGATCGACCCAGACCTGTTCGGGCGTGGCGGCGAAATCGAGAAGCGTTCCGTCGATATCCAGAAACAGGCTGGTGCGTCGAGGATCAATCCATTGCGTCATGGGTCCCAGCCAAATCCGCCCCGTCGGGCGACAGGGTAAACGGCTCAAGCCGGTATTGGTTTCATCGGCGGCGGCGCGGAACACGATCCTGTGGTTTTCTGTAGCGCTTCCTATCTGTAGAGTGACGGCGAAACCCGGCCGCCCGCACGCGAGGTCGCATTGGCGAACGAGAAACTGCCCTCAAGTGGGTCGAAGCCCGCCGCCAGAATCGAGGCCTTTCTCGACCAGGCGCAGCGCGTCCCGGCCCCGCACGAGCGCCCGGCGCGCGGCCGTCTCGTATTCGCGCTCGACGCCACCATGAGTCGTCAGGCGACGTGGGATCTGGCGCAGAGCCTGCAGGCGCGCATGTTCGAGACGACGGCCACGCTCGGCGGGCTCGACGTACAACTCGTGTATTTTCGTGGCTTCGCCGAATGCCGCGCCTCGCGCTTCGTGGCGGACGGCGCTGGCCTGTCGGAGCTGATGTCGAAGATCGAGGTCCGGGGCGGCCATACCCAGATCGCCAAGGTTCTCAAGCATATCCGAGACGAGACCAAGCGGGCGAAGATCGGCGCGTTCGTCTATGTGGGCGACGCGATGGAGGAAAATCCCGACGATCTCGCCGTTACGGCCGGCGAACTGGGGTTGCTGGGAGTGAAAGGCTTCCTGTTTCACGAGGGCTTCGACAGCGCCGCGGGAGCGACCTTCCGGGAAATCGCCCGGCTGACCGGCGGCGCCTATGCGGCCTTCGACGCCTCCGCCCCCGGCCGTCTGTCCAGTCTTTTGGCGGCGGCGGCTGCCTATGCGGCGGGCGGCCGGTCGGCTCTGGAAAAACAGGCGCTGGCGGGCGGCGAGGCGGCGCGCCTGCTGATCGCCCAGATGCGCTGAGGATCACCGAAACCCATGGCCAACCTGCTCATCGCGGCCCTCATTCTCGGCGGCGGATATTACGCACTGAAATTGTTCGCCAATGCGAGCCCGGCTCTGCTGTCGCGCCTCGTCAAGCAGGCTGGCGGCGTCGCCTGCGTCGGTGCGGGTCTGTTCATCCTGATGCGAGGCAATATGGAAGTGGGGCTCGGCCTCGGCGGGCTCGGCCTCTGGCTTCTCGGCTGGAGCGTGCCGTTCGGCTGGGGCAAATTTTTCACCAGCGTCGGAACGCCGGGCGGTTCAACGGGCGCATCGCGCGTGCGTTCCGCGATGATCGAGATGGAGCTGGATCACGCCACCGGCGTCATGCTCGGCCACGTATTAGCCGGCGCCTACGAGGGCCGACAGCTCGACGAACTGCCGCGGCCCCAGTGCGAAGATCTTTATGAGACCTGCCGGCGGGACGATCCCGACGGCGCGCGGCTACTTGAAGCTTATCTGCACCGGCGATTTCCCGGATGGCGTCCGGCAGGCGATGCGGACAGCGACGCGGGGGGCGGACCGGACGGCGGCCGCGCGCGCGCTTCGGGAAAAATGTCCGAGGATGAAGCTTATGAGATCCTGGGGCTTAAGAAGGGCGCCACGGCCGAAGACATTTCGCGCGCCCATCGCTCGCTCATGAAGAAACTTCATCCCGATCACGGGGGGACGACGAGTCTGGCGGCGCGCGTCAACGAAGCCAAGGATGTGTTGCTGCGACGCCATTGACGGAACTCCGTACTCTACAAACTAACGCGGACGCGAAAAATCAGTTCTTGGTGGTGAAGCACGCGAAGCCGGACCGCTTCAGCGACTTGCAGGCGGCTTCCGCCTGATCTTCCTCGAGGCCCGCAAAGCGCGCCCGATACAGCGTGCCGCCGCCCTTCTGCACTTTCTCCGTGAAGGCCTGCGCCGAATTCAGCGCGCCCTTGCCCTGCGTGCGGGCGCGAGCCAGCAATTCATTGGCCTTGGCGGCGTCATCGGTCGCGCCGATCTGGATCATCACGCCCTTCCGGGCGGCCGCCGGCCGGACCGGCTCGGTCTTGGGCTCAACCTTGGCGACTTTCGTTTCCGCCGGATGTTTGGCCGGGACGGCCAGTTCGGGCTTGGCGACCGGGGGCCTGGCGGGCGCGCCGGTCGGACCGGCGACCCAGCGCAGGCCGGAAGACGCCGATGGGGTGGCCCCGCCGCTCATTGACGCCGAGACGGGCCGCGAGCCGGTCGAGCCGTCGAGCACAGCGCGCTTGGAGGGATTGATGGTGCCTGTGACGGCGGCGTCTTCGCCGGGCTTCGAGCCGGAGACGACGGCCGGACGGATCTTTTCCACCGGAGGCGCGTAAGCGAGCTGCAACGGCTTGCCGGCCGGGGCGGTCGTGACGGGTTCGGGCTTCGGCTCGGGCTTGATTTCGACCCGGGCTTCCGGCCGCACGACCGGCGCTTCCCAGCGGGTGGTGGCCATCGGTCGCGGCTTCGGGGCGTCCTCGTCGCGCTCGGCCACCATCACGGGGGCGGAGGTGCGGCTGGCGGAGGCGACCTGAATCTGTTCCTCGATCAGGCCCGCCATGATGTTGTCGCGGACGCCCGCGGACCGGCCGCCGAGCACCACGGCGACGATTCGGCGATTGCCGCGCTTCACCGAGGTCAGCAGGTTGAAGCCGGACGCACGCGTATAGCCGGTCTTGATGCCGTCCATGCCCTCGACCCGGCCCAGCAGATTGTTGTGGTTGCGCATGTAGGCGCGGCCGAAGCGGAAATCGTGGATCGAGAAGAAGCCGTAATATTTTGGGAAGCGTTCCTGAATGACGCGCCCGAGGATCGTCAGGTCGCGCGCCGTGGTGACCTGATCCTCATCGGGAAGACCGGAAGCGTTGACCAGATTGGTGCGCGTCATGCCGAGCGAATGCGCCTTGCTGGTCATCAGTTCGGCGAAGCGTTCCTCAGTCCCGCCGATCGCCTCGGCGACCGCGACGGCCATGTCGTTGGCCGACTTCGTGACGATCGCCCGGATGGCGTTTTCGACCGTGATGGTCGAGCCGGCGCGCAGGCCGAGCTTCGTCGGGGCCATCGAGGCCGCGTGCGACGAAACGCTGATCTCGGAATCGAGCGTCAGCTTGCCGCGTTCGAGCTGCTCGAACAGCATATAAAGCGTCATCACTTTCGTGATGGAGGCCGGATGACGCAGCTCGTTCTCGTTCTTGCCGTAGAGAACCTTGCCGGTATTGACGTCCACCACAATCGCTGCGAACGGCGGCGAATAGGACGGCACCGCCCGCGAGGCGCGATGGCGAGAACGGGCCTCGGCGGCCGGCGTCATCGCCGACAGGCCCATAACCACGCTCAAACCAGCGCAAAGAGCGACGATTGTCTTACGACCGACCGGCACACGACGCATCCAACTCACTCCAGTCCACACGTGCGGAGCCAGCGAACGGAGGCGAATGCGAGATCACCCGAGGCGTTGCCGTAACAGCACATTCATCGACCGTACGGGAATGCGGTTACGCAGCGGTTAATCGGGGATTGCAGTGTTCGATAAATATGCAGACGAGGCAGTGGCTTGGAGTCGCAGAGAGCGAAAGCCGGTCGGAACACGGTGATCCTGCCGATGCGAGTGACGACGTGCGATTGCGATCCGGGTTCGTTCCCGCCCACCGACCATCATACATCTTCAATTCCGTTTGACTGAACATCAAAAGGTGGCAGATTTCTTGCGTGCGATTACTCACCACTGGGACGAATTAGGGTTCTTCTTCAATTTAAGGATGTTTATGTATTTTTCAGATTTGGCGGATCCATCGAATACTGCGGCCTCATTAACGCCCGCCATCCCCATGGTCGATGTCGAACGGCTTCTGGCCGATCCTCATGGCGTATTCCGCGACTGCCGCGCGCGCGGTCCGGTCGTGTCGATCGCGCCGCGGCGGGCCGTCGTCCTCCATGCTCGCAATGTCGTGCGTCTGGTCAGCGATCCCCGAGCGCTGAAGGCCGGAGCCCAGTATGTCGAGATTTCAGGGATACCAGATGGCGACACCGCCGATCTCCTGAAGACAACGATGTTGATGTCAAACGGGCAGGATCATACGCGCCGACGCGCGCCGGTGAGCCGCATCTTCTCCCAGCCGGTCATGCGCGCCCAGCGCATGCGCATTCGAGCCGCGATCGACCAGATTGTGGACGCAATGCCGAGAAGCTCTCCGTTCGACTTTGTCGAAGCTGTTGCTTCGCGCGTTCCGGCAGAATTGATCGCCGCGACCCTGGGGCTGCCGGTCACAGACGCACCGCGCTTTCGGCGACTCGTCTATTCGCTCTCCCGCTGTCTGTCGCCGCCCTATCCGATCGAGGCGCACGACGAGATCGAGGCCTCCGTCAATGAGCTGCTCGCATATGTGACAAAAGAACTCGACATAAGGCGCCATTCGCCGCGCGACGATTTGCTGACAGAGCTCGTAAGAGAAAACGGCGATCACACGCTACAACCGCGTGAACTCGCCCTGCAGGTCGTCACACTCATACTGGGCGGGAGCGACACGACGCGCGCCGGAATTGCGATGATCATCTCGCTGCTGCTTCAACATCCAGAGCAGTGGGCCAAAGTGAACGCCCACACCACCTTGATTCCGGGCGCGGTTTCGGAGGCTCTGCGCTTCGAACCGCCAATCGGTTCGTTTGCACGCTTCTTTACCGAGCCGGTCGATGTCGACGGCGTCGAAATCCCGACAGGGTTTCTGGTGACGCTTTCGGCTTTGTCGGCGATGCGGGACGACGAAATCTATTCCGATCCGAATCGATTCGACATCACCAGAACCGGCGGACCTCGTCTGCACATGGTTTTCGGCGGCGGGCCCCATCGCTGTC
>CANJEY010000053.1 GCA_947472615.1 Beijerinckiaceae bacterium | reverse complement strand
GGACATGGCTGTAAACCGACTTGATCGTCGCCAGTGAGGCGGTCCTCAGCGCCAGAAGCTGAAAATGGATCGGCAGAAAATATTCGCCGATGATGTGCAGGCCCGAAGCCGGCAGGAAATGGTGGATGTCCGCCACGCGCCCGGCGATCGAATTCTCGATCGGGATCATGCCGAGCGCCGCCGTGCCTTCCGAAATCGCCGCGAACGCATCCTCGAACGACGCGCACGGCAACGGCTCCCAGTCGGGAAACACATCGTTGCAGGCGATGTGCGAATTGGCGCCGGGTTCGCCCTGATAGGCGATCTTCTGCACGATGCTCATATTGTCCACTCTGGAGGCGCGACGTCGGCCGCGCAGGGCGGTATCGCCCGAAAGCGCCCGATGTCAAATACGCCGAAAGACGACGCTGATGTTGTTGGCCGGCATTTCTGTCACGACAGGACCGCCGAACCCCTCCGAAGCCGCCAGCGCCACAACGTCGGCGAGATCGCGCAGACCCCAATCCGGATTGCGCCGCCGCAGGTCGGCGTCGAACGCCTGATTGCTCGGCGCGGTCTTGACCCCGGCGCGCACGTAAGGGCCGTAGAGATAGAGCGGCGCGCCCGCCGGCAGGATCGCGACGGCGTTGCGCATCAGGCCCTGAGTGGCCGCCCACGGCGAAATGTGGATCATGTTGATGCACAACACCGCATCCGCCGCAGCGATCGTCCATGGGATCTGCGCGGCGTCGATCTCGATGGGCGCGCGGACGTTGGCGAGGCCCTCGTGCGCCGTCCAGGCCGCGATGCTGCCGCGCGCGGTCGCTTCGGGATCGGACGGCTGGAAGTCCAGATGCGGCAGATGGCGGGCGAAATGCACGATGTGCTCGCCCGATCCGCTGGCGATTTCGAGCACGAGGCCGCGTGCGGGCAGAATGCCGCGCAGCACGTCCAGAATCGGATCGCGATTTCGCTCGGTCGCCGTGTAGCGAAGCCGGCCGCTCATACGCATCGTCCCGCCAGCATGGCGCGGGCGCGGTCGAGATCGTGCGGCGTATCGACGCCCAGCGGCACGGTGTCGACCAGCGCCACGTCGATCCGCATCCCGGCTTCCAGCGCGCGGAGCTGCTCGAGCTTTTCGCGTTGTTCCAGCGGCGACGGCGGCAGGTTCACGAAACGCTCCAGCGCCACGCGGCGATACGCATAGAGGCCGATGTGATGGTAGAGCGGGCCATCCCCATAGGGCGCGGTGGCGCGAGTGAAATACAGCGCCCGCTGCAGGCCTTCGCCGATCGCGGTGCCGACGACCTTGACGACGTTCGGGTCGTTCCGTTCCTCCGGCCGTTGGATCAGCGCCGCCAGCGTGGCGATGTCGACGGCTGGGTCGGCCAGCGGCTCCAGCGACGCCCGCACCGGCGCAGCCTCGATCGTCGGCAGGTCGCCCTGCACGTTGACCACGATGTCATGGCGCCTGTCGGGATCGAACAGGCTGATCGCCTCGTGAATACGGTCTGAGCCCGACTGGTGGTGCAGGCCTGTCAGCACCGCCCGGCCGCCCGCCGCCTCGACGGCCGCGACGATCTCGGGTGCGTCGGCTGCGACCAGAACCGGCCCGACGTCCGCCTCCACGGCGCGCCGCCAGACGTGGACGATCATCGGCTCGCCGTGAATGTCCGCGAGCGGCTTGTTCGGCAGCCGGGTCGAGGCCATGCGGGCTGGAACGAGAACGATGGGATTGGACATGCGAGCTTTCGGCAGTCGGGCGCCACCCTGCGGCCCCGGAACAGCGGCAAAAAGTATCAAAGCGGGGGCGCTTATACGTGTTGCCAAGCGGGGCGCAAAGCGTTTATCAACCGGCGTCGCGTCAGCCTCCCTCCGGGGGCGTCGTCGCGCGAATGGAGGTCCGGGCGAACGCCGTCCGCATCGCCGCGGTCATACGAAATTTCAGGCGGAGCCCACGGAACATGGATTCCTTCGAGTTGAACAAGATCGCCGGGGCTGTCCTCGGCACGCTGCTGTTCGTGATGGGTCTCGGCTTCTTCTCCGACGCCATTTTCTCCCGCCCGGCCCCCAAGGTCGCCGGCTATGACCTTCCCGCCGCGGCGGAAGGCGGCCACGGCGGCGCGCAGGCCGCCACCCCTCCGACGAGCGAACCGCTCCCGGTGCTCCTCGCCTCGGCCGATCCGAAGCGCGGTGAAACGCTGGTGAAGCCCTGCGCCACCTGCCACAGCTTTGAAAAGGGCGGCGCCGCCAAGGTTGGTCCGGCCCTGTACGGCGTCGTCAATCGTCCGATCGCCTCGGTCGGCGGCTTCGGCTATTCCGACGCCCTGAAGGCGAAGGGTGGTAATTGGACTTTCGAGGCGCTGAACGAGTTCATCGCCGCCCCGGCCAATTTCGCCAAGGGCACCAAGATGGCCTTCGGCGGCGAGAAGGACCCCAAGCGCCGCGCCGACATCGAGGCCTATCTGCGCTCGCTGGCCGATACGCCCGTGCCGCTGCCGGAAGCCAAGTAAGGCGATTCAACATCGGGATTACAGAGGCCGGGCTCATCCCGGCCTTTTTCATTTGCGGCGCTATATTCAGGCTTTTGGCGCAGCGGCGAAAAACAGACATAATCGCCGCGAATCATGCCGCCTCCGCATCCGCGGAGCCTGCCGAGGATGAAGATGCGTTTTTCCCGCCGCTCGACCCTGCGCATCGGCGCAGCCGCCGCCAGCGCAGCCCTGCTGCGTCACGCGCCGGCGCTGGCCGCCGACGACGAGACCGAGACCTATGGCCTCTCCACCTTTGGCGAACTGGCTGAGGCGGAGGATTTCCGCAATTTCCGCTACGTCAATCCGAAAGCTCCGAAGGGCGGGCTGCTGGCCATCCAGATCTACAACACGTCCGGCAACCAGAATTTCGAGACGTTCGACACCTTCAACATCTTCGTCTTCAAGGGCGACGGCGCGGCTGGCATGGACGCGACGTTCGACAGCCTGATGTCAGGCTCCGCCGACGAACCGGGCTCGCTCTACGGCCTCGTGGCGCGCCGCGTACGGATTTCCGCCGACAAGCTGACCTACCGTTTCCTGCTGCGGCCGGAAGCACGCTTTCACGACGGCTCACGGCTGACCGCGAAGGACGCAGCCTTTTCGCTGAACATCCTCAAGACCAAAGGCCATCCCACCTATCGGACGATCCTGTCGGAAATGGCGGGCGCGGAGGCCGAGGCGGACGACGTGCTGAAGGTCACCTTCACCCCCAACCGCAGCCGCGACCTGCATCTGGTTGTCGGCGGCATGCCGATCTTCTCGGCCGCCTGGTGGGCCAATCGCGATTTCGAGGCATCGACGCTGGAGGCGCCGCTCGGCTCGGGCCCCTACAAATTGTCGCGCTACGAGCAGGGGCGGTTCGTCGAATTCGAGCGCGTGAAGGATTACTGGGCCAAGGACCTGCCGGTGAATGTCGGCCTGAACAATTTCGACCGCGTCCGCTATGAATATTTCCGCGAGCGGCAGGTGGCGTTCGAGGCCTTCAAGTCAGGCCAGCTCGACTACGTCGAGGAATACACCGCGCGCCTGTGGTCGACGGCCTACGACTTTCCCGCCGTGCGCGACGGCCGCGTGAAAAAGGAAGAACTGCCCGACGGCAAGCCGACCCCCACGCAGGGCTGGTACTTCAACACGCGCCGCGCCAAGTTCAAGGACGCCCGCATCCGCGAGGCGATCGGTTACGCGTTCGACTTCGAATGGACGAACCGCAACATCATGTATTCCGCCTACAAGCGGCTGACGTCCTATTTCGAAAATTCCGACATGAAGGCGCAGGGCAAGCCCGGCCCCGAGGAACTCGCGATCCTCGAACCTTTGCGGGGCCGCGTGCCGGACGAATGTTTCGGCGAGCCGTGGATTCCAGCGGCATCTGACGGCTCCGGCTCCGACCGCAACCTGCTGCGCAAGGCCGATGAATTGCTGCGCGCCGCCGGCTGCAAACGCGATGGCAATCGCCTGCGCCTGCCCGACGGCCAGCCGCTCGAAATCGAATTTCTCGATTCGTCCGGCGCGCTTATTCCGCACACCGAACCGTTTCAGGCGAACCTGCGCCGGCTCGGCATCGAATCGCGCATCCGGCAGGTCGACTCGGCGCAATACAAGCGGCGGCTAGACGACTTCGATTTCGATGTCGTGACGCTGGCGCTCGGCGGATCGCAGACGCCCGGCGACGATCTGCGCATCGTATACGGATCGGAAGCCGCAAAGCTGCCGGGCTCTCGCAACGTGGCGGGCGTCGCCGATCCTGTGGTCGACGAACTGATTGCCAGAATCGCCCGCATCGACAATCGCAAGGACCTCAACGTGCTGTGCCGCGTGCTCGACCGCGTGCTGCGCGCCGGCCGCTACTGGGTGCCAATGTGGTATCGGGCGAATGCGCTGGTGGCGCATTGGGATGTGTTTTCACGCCCCGCCACGCAACCGAAATTCACCACCGGCGCGCCGTCCACATGGTGGTGGGACGCCGACAAGGCCAAACGAATCAATTACCAGCCGTGATGTTCGCGTCCGCGTCGCCCGAGCGCCCTTTCACCTGACCCCCCGGAGCAGATGCTCGCCTATATCTCCCGCCGCGTTCTGCTGATGATTCCCACGATTCTGGGAATCCTGTTCATTTCGTTCGTCATCGTTCAGTTCGCGCCGGGCGGCCCGGTGGAGCGCGTGCTGGCGCAATTGCAGGGGCTCGATTCGGGCGCCAATTCGCGGTTCAGCGGCGGCGGCGGCGATCTCGGCGCGGCGGTGCAGAGTCAGGCGCTCGATTCGCGCTATCGCGGCGCGCAGGGCCTCGACCCGAAGTTCATCGCCGAACTCGAAAAGCAGTTCGGTTTCGACAAGCCGGCCTATGAACGCTTCCTGCTGATGCTGAAGAACTACGCGGTGTTCGATTTCGGCAAGAGCTATTTCCGCGACGTGCCGGTGCTGACGCTGATCGGCCAGAAACTGCCGGTGTCGATCACGCTCGGTCTGTGGATGACGCTGCTGTCCTATGCGATCTCGATTCCGCTCGGCATCCGCAAGGCGGTACAGGACGGATCGCGCTTCGACACCTGGACGTCGGCTGTCGTCATCGTCGGCTATGCGATCCCGAGCTTCCTGTTCGCGATCCTGCTGATCGTGCTGTTTGCGGGCGGGTCGTTCTGGCAGATCTTTCCGCTGCGCGGACTGTGGTCCGAGGGCTTCTCGGACATGAGCTGGCCGCAGAAGATCGCCGATTATCTCTGGCACATCATCCTGCCGGTGACGTCGATGGCGATCGGAGCGTTTGCAACCTCGACGTTCCTCACCAAGAATTCCTTCCTCGATGAAATCCGCAAGCAATACGTGCAGACTGCGCGCATGAAGGGGCTCGCGGAGCGGCAGGTGCTGTACGGACACATGTTCCGAAACGCGATGCTGATCGTCATCGCTGGCTTTCCGGGCGCGTTCATCCACGCCTTCTTCACCGGCTCGCTGCTGATCGAAAGCATCTTCTCGCTCGACGGGCTAGGCCTGTTGTCGTTCGAATCGATCGTCAACCGCGACTATCCGGTGGTGTTCGCCAATCTCTACATCTTTGCGCTGCTCGGCCTCGTGGTGAACCTGCTGTCGGACCTCACCTACACGTGGATCGATCCGCGCATCGATTTCGAGACGCGGGAGGTTTGAGGTGACGAGCCTCGCGATCAGCCCGACCACCACGAAGCCCGCGCCGATTGCGCCGCCGCTGCCCCGCAAGGGTTTCCTGCGCCTGTCGCCAATCAATCAGCGCCGCCTCGACAACTTCCGCCGCAACGGACGCGGCTACTGGTCGTTCTGGCTCTTCCTCTCGCTGTTCGGCCTGTCGCTGTTCGCCGAAGTGATCGCCAACGATCGTCCGATCGTGGCCTCTTACAAGGGCGAGCTGCTGTTCCCGATCGTCACGAATTATCCGGAAGAAAAGTTCGGCGGCTTTCTGGCTGAAACCGATTATCGCGATCCGTTCATCGCCAGGGAAATCGACGAAAACGGCTGGATGCTGTGGCCGCCGGTGCGCTTTTCCTACCGCACGCACAATCTCGATCTGCCGACGCCCGCGCCCTCGCCGCCGACGTGGATGCTGCGCGAGGCGCAGTGCAAGACAGTCCTGACAAAGAAATTTCCACAAAAGGCCGACGCCAGCTGCCGCGATCTCGAATCGAACTGGCTCGGCACCGACGATCAGGGTCGCGACGTGCTGGCGCGGCTGATCTACGGCTTCCGCATCTCGATTTTGTTCGGCCTGATCCTTGCTGGCGTCTCGTCGGTCGTGGGCATTTTCGCCGGCGCGGTGCAGGGCTATTTCGGCGGCTGGACCGATCTGATCTTCCAGCGCTTTATCGAGATCTGGTCGTCGCTGCCACATCTCTATCTGCTGATCATCGTGTCCTCCATCATCACGCCGAGCTTCTTCGTTCTGCTGTTCATCCTGCTGCTGTTCTCGTGGGTGTCGCTGGTGCACGTGGTGCGCGCCGAATTCCTGCGCGCCCGCAATTTCGAATATGTCAACGCCGCGCGCGCGCTCGGCCTCTCCGACGCCAAGATCATGACGCGCCACCTGCTGCCGAACGCCATGGTGGCGACGCTGACGTTCCTTCCGTTCATCCTGAACTCGTCGATCACGACGCTCACGTCGCTCGATTTCCTCGGCTTCGGCCTGCCGCCCGGCTCGCCGTCGCTCGGCGAATTGCTGCTGCAGGGTAAGTCGCATCTGCAGGCGCCGTGGCTCGGCCTCACCGGTTTCGCCATCATCGCGCTGATCCTGTCGCTTTTGATCTTCGTTGGCGAAGCGGTGCGCGACGCCTTCGATCCACGAAAGACGTTCGCCTGATGGCCGGGTCCGCTTCGACACAAACCCTGTTGCGCGTGCGCGATTTGTCGATCGCGTTCGCGCAGGGCGGCAAAGCGGCGCTCGCAGTCGAGAACGTCTCGTTCGCTCTGGAGCGCGGCCGCACGCTGGCGCTCGTGGGCGAATCCGGCTCCGGCAAATCCGTCACGGCGCTGTCGATCGTGCGGCTGCTGGGCGCAACGTCGGCCACCTATCCGTCCGGCGAAATCCTGTTCAACGGCGCGGACATTCTGAAGATGCCCGAGCCCGACCTGCGCGCCGTACGCGGCAAGTCGATCACCATGGTGTTTCAGGAGCCGATGACGTCGCTCAATCCGCTGCACACGATCGAGCGGCAAATCGGTGAAATTCTCGAACTGCACGGCGCGCGCGGCGCAGACGCCATTCGCGCCCAGATCGTCGAACTGCTCACTGAAGTCGGCATTCCAGACCCGGCATCGCGGCTCGGCGCCTATCCGCACCAATTGTCCGGCGGGCAGCGCCAGCGCGTGATGATCGCCATGGCGCTCGCCAACCGTCCCGATCTGTTCATTGCGGACGAACCCACGACTGCGCTCGACGTCACCGTACAGGCGCAGATTCTGAAACTGCTGAAAGAACTGCAGACCAAATACGGCATGGCGATGCTGTTCATAACCCATGACCTCGGCATCGTGCGCAAGATCGCCGACGACGTGTGCGTGATGCAGAAGGGCCATATCGTCGAGAGCGGGCCGGTGGCGCAGATATTCGCCTCGCCGCAGCATCCCTACACAAAGGCGCTGCTCGCGGCCGAACCCAAGGGCGACCCGCCGAAGCCCGACCTCGCGGCGAAGCCTGTCGTCACCGGCGACAACATTCGCGTCTGGTTCCCGATCAAGCGCGGTTTCCTGCGCAAGACCGTCGGCCATGTGAAAGCCGTCGATGGCGTTTCGGTCACGGTGCGCGAAGGGCAGACGCTCGGCGTCGTCGGCGAATCCGGCTCGGGCAAGACCACGCTCGGGCTGGCCCTTTTGCGTCTCATTCGTTCCGAAGGACCGATCGCGTTTCTGGGCTCGCGCATCGACGGTTTCAACGCAGCCGCCATGCGGCCCCTGCGGCGCGACATGCAGATCGTGTTTCAGGATCCCTACGGCTCCCTGTCGCCGCGCATGTCGATCGCCGACATCGTGGCGGAGGGGCTGGGAGTGCAGCGCCAGAGCCTGTCATATGAGGAAACGCGCGAGATCGTTGCGCATGCCCTCGCCGACACTGGGCTCGACCCAGCCGCCATGGACCGTTATCCGCACGAATTCTCCGGCGGGCAGCGGCAGCGCATCGCCATCGCGCGCGCCATGGCGCTGGAGCCGAAATTCGTTGTGCTCGACGAGCCCACGTCCGCGCTCGACATGTCGGTGCAGGCGCAGATCGTCGATCTGCTGCGCGATCTGCAAAAGCGCCGCAATCTCGCCTATATGTTCATCAGTCACGACCTGAAGGTGGTGCGGGCGCTGGCGACCGATCTCATCGTCATGCGTCACGGCAAGGTCGTCGAACACGGTCCGGCCGCATCGATCTTCGCGCAACCGCAGCAGGATTACACGCGCGCCCTGTTCGCCGCCGCCTTCAACATCGAAGCCGTTCCGGGCGGCGTCGTGAATCAGTGAGGGAATCTCCATGCCGCGCGCGATGATTCTCGTTCTCGATTCCGTCGGCTGCGGCGGCGCGGCCGACGCCGCCTCGTTCGGCGACGCCGGCTCCGATACGCTGGGCCATATCGCCGAGGCCTGCGCACAGGGGCGCGCCGACCGCGACGGACTGCGCAGCGGGCCGCTACGGTTGCCACATCTCGACGCACTCGGCCTCGGCCTGTTGTGCGAAGCCTCGACCGGCCGCCTGCCGCCAGGCCTGACGCGACCCGCGCAACCGAAAGGCCAGTGGGGTTTCGCGATCGAAACGTCGCAGGGCAAGGATACGCCGTCGGGCCATTGGGAAATCGCCGGCGCGCCGGCGACGTTCGCGTGGGGCTATTTTCCGCCCGCCAATCCGTCGTTTCCGCAAGACCTGGTCGACGCCATCGTGCGCGAGGGGAAAATTCCCGGCATTCTGGGCAATTGCCACGCGGCGGGCGTCGCGATCATCGACGTGCTCGGCGAGGAACATCTGCGCACCGGCAAGCCGATCTGCTACACGTCGGCGGATTCCGTATTGCAGATCGCCGCGCACGAGGAAGCATTCGGGCTACAGCGCCTTTACGATCTCTGCATCAGCGTGCGCAAACTCTGCAATCCGCTGAAGATCGGCCGCGTCATCGCGCGCCCGTTCGTCGGTTCAGCGCGCGACGGTTTCAAACGCACGCCGCGCCGCAAGGATTACGCGATTCCGCCAACGCCCGGCAACATTCTCGACATCGCGGCCGGCGCGGGTCGCGACATCGTCTCCATCGGCAAGGTCGGCGACATCTTCTCCCATCGCAACACGGGCCGCGAGATCAAGGGCTCGGGCGATATGGAGTTGTTCGACAAGACTCTGACGGCGATCGACGAGCTTGGCGACGGCGGCTTCCTGTTCGCCAATTATGTCGATCTCGACACCGATTTCGGCCACCGCCGCGACGTGCCCGGCTATGCGGCCGGGTTGGAGCGTTTCGACGCCCGCCTGCCGGACCTGCTGGGGCGGCTGCGGCCCGGCGATTTCGTGGTGCTCACCGCCGATCACGGCAACGATCCGACGTGGAAAGGCACGGACCATACGCGCGAGCATGTGCCGATTCTGGCGTTCGGGCCTGACGTGACGCCGAAAGCGATTGGCGCGCGTGCGAGTTTCGCGGACATCGGGGCGTCGGTTGCGAAGCATCTGGTCATCGCGCCGCCCGTCGCCGGCAAGGCTTGGACCTGATAGGCTGATGCATCTCGTCGTTGATGCCACTTTTTGCTGTCATGGCGAGGAGCTGAACGACGAAGCTATCCGTTGCTGTGCGGTTTACTGGATTGCTTCGCTGCGCTCGCAATGACGCTGGGTCTGTGAATGGGGGCAATCATGGAAGGCTGCACGGTCGTTTCGCATCCGCTGATCCGTCACAAGCTGACGTTGATGCGCGACACAGGTTGCTCGACAAAAAGCTTTCGGCAACTGCTCGACGAGATCGGCAAGTTGCTCTGTTACGAAGTGACGCGCGATCTGCCTGAAGAGATGATCGAGATCGAAACGCCGCTGACGAAGATGCAGAGCCCGACGATCGCCGGCAAGAAGCTCGTGTTCGCGCCGATCCTGCGCGCCGGCATGGGATTTCTCGACGGCATGCTGGAACTGGTGCCGTCGGCGCGCGTCGCGTTCATCGGCCTCTATCGCGATCACGAGACGCTCGAGGCGATCGAATATTACTTTAAGGCTCCGCAGGATCTGGCCGATCGTCTGGTGATCCTGATGGACCCGATGCTGGCGACCGGCAATTCCGCCAGCGCCGCCGTCGAACGCCTGAAAGGCCGGGGCGCGAAGGACATCCGGTTCGTTTGTCTGGTGGCCGCGCCCGAAGGCGTCGCCAAGATGCGCGCCGAACATCCCGACGTGCCAATCTGGACCGCCGCCCTCGACAGCCACCTCAACGAACACGGCTACATCGTGCCGGGCCTCGGCGATGCGGGCGACCGGATGTTCGGCACGAAGTAATCAGTACTGGCGCGTCGGATCGACCACGTCGGTCAGCGGTTCGCCGCGCTCGAACGCCTCAATCTTGGTCACGATCGACTTCGCCACCGCATTGAGTTCGGAGATCGCCGCATTGTGCGGCGTGATCGTAACAGCCGGGTGCGTCCACAGCGGGGACGATTCCGGCAGGGGCTCGACGGCGAACACATCCAGCGTCGCGGCGCGCAGCACGCCTTCGTCGAGCGCCCGCACGATGTCATCCTCGACCTGTAATCCGCCGCGTCCCGCATTCAGCACGATCGGCCCGCCGAGACGGCCGTCGCGCGCAAGGCGCTCGAACAGGCTGAAGTTCAGAACGCCCCGCGTCTGCGGCGTCAGCGGCAACAGCGACACCAGAACGTCAGTGCGCGCCAGAAAGGCGTCCAGTTCGGAATCGCCTGCGAAGGATTCCACACGCTCGACATCCTTGCGGGTCGCGCTCCATCCAGCGACGTCGAAGCCGACATACGCCAGCTTGCGCGCCGCGTCCTGCCCCAGCACGCCGAGCCCCATGACGCCGACGCGCACGTCGCGCGCCGCCGGCTGGAAGCGGTCGTCCTCCCACATCTTTTCCGTCTGTTGCCAATCGTACATGCGCTGCTGACGATGATGCAGCAACACGTGCAGCATCACCCACTCGCTCATGCGGTCGCGCAGGTCGGGGTCGACGACGCGCACCACCGGAACGCGCGGCAATTGCGGATCGCGGAAGACATGATCGACGCCGGCCCCAAGCGAGAACACGACCTGCAGATTCGGATAGTCCGCAAGGCTGCCGAGCTCGTGTTTCCAGGTCGCGGCGTATCGAATGTCATTCGGGGAAAAATCATCGCCCGGCAAGACGACGCGATGCGACGCAAGCAGCTCGCGAAACGTCTCCGCCCACGGCTCCGGCTCCCAACCGGCGATGTTCACCAGCAGGCTCATGCGTCGTCTCCAATACGTTCGACGACCACCGGCGACAGATGTGCGGGCGGTTCGTCGCCGATGTCGTAGGCGCGCCGCAACGCCCGCGCCGCAGCCTGCGCCTGTGCTTCGCTCCGGGCGCGCACGACGCCAATCGGTTGCGCAGCGGAGGCAGGCGCGCCGATCTCGGCCAGATCGACAAAGCCGACCCCGTGGTCGATTTCGTTGCTCGGTCGTGTGCGGCCGCCGCCTAGCGCCACAACCGCCAGGCCGACGGCGCGCGTCTCGATCGAGCGCACGAAGCCATCGCGGCGCGCGAAAACCGGAAGCTCCACGGGCGCGAAATCGAGTCGCGCCCGATAGGTGGCAAGCAGATCGGACGGTCCGCCGAGCGCTGCGCTCATCCGTTCGAAAATCTCCGCCGCCCTGCCGCTGTCGAGCGCGTCTTCAATGCGCGCGCACGCATCGCCGTGCGTTGGCGCGAGACGTCCGAGCAACAGCATCTCGGCGCCGAGTTCGATCACGACGCGATGCAGCCGCGCATCGCGCTTCACGCCCGTCAGATGGTCGAGCGCGTTGACGACTTCGACCGCATTGCCGGCGGCTGAGGCGAGCGGCTGGTGCATGTCGGTGATGAGCGCGCTGGCCGGCAGTCCTGCCTGCCGCGAGACGCCGACGATGCTCTGCGCCAGTTCGCGCGTCGCTTCGAGCGTCGGCATGAAGGCGCCGACGCCGGTCTTCACGTCCATCACCAATCCCTGCAATCCGGCCGCGAGCTTCTTCGACAGGATGGAGGCCGTGATGAGCGGAATCGACTCGACCGTCGCGGTCACGTCGCGAATGGCGTAAAGTTTCTTGTCAGCCGGCGCGAGATCGGCCGTCTGGCCGATGATGGCGCAGCCGACATCGCGCACGATGCGCATGAACGAATCAGCGTCGGGCTGTGCATCGTAGCCGGGGATCGATTCGAGCTTGTCGAGCGTGCCGCCCGTGTGACCGAGGCCGCGCCCCGAGATCATCGGTACATGACCGCCGCAGGCCGCCACGGCGGGCGCGAGGATCAGCGAAACATTGTCGCCCACCCCGCCTGTCGAATGCTTGTCGAGCACCGGACCGCGCAAATCGACGGCGCTCCAGTCGAGCACCGCGCCCGATCGCATCATGGCGCGGGTGAGCGTGGCGCACTCGCGCCGGTCAAGCCCGCGAAAGTACACCGCCATCGCGAAGGCGGCGGCCTGACTTTGCGTCACATGGCCGTGCGTCAGTCCGTCGATCAGGAATTCGATCTCGTCGTCGGCGAGCGTTTCGCCGTCGCGCTTCCGACGGATGACTTCCTGCGGCAGCATCAGTAGCCGACTTGGTCCGCGGCGGTCCGGCCATCGAGTTGCGCCAGCAGCGCGTCGAGCAGACCGCTTGCGCCGAACCGGAAGGTTGCAGACGTCGCCCAGTTACTACCCATGATCTCGTCCGCGAGTTCAAGATAGACACGTGCATCCGCGACCGTACGCACGCCGCCCGCCGCCTTGAAGCCGACCGGGCGGACCGAAGCGCGAATCGTTTCCAGCATCACGCGCGCCGCCTCAGGCGTTGCGGAGACGGCGATCTTGCCGGTCGATGTCTTGATGAAATTCGCGCCGCACGAAATGGCGATCTCACTGGCGCGGCGGATCAGATCGGGCGTCTGCAGCGCGCCGGTTTCGAGAATAACTTTCAGCGTCGCCTCGCCGCATTCCTGCGCGACCGAGTCCAGCACTTCGCGCACGATGGTCTCGTCGCCGCGCAACAGCGCCCGATATGGCATGACAACGTCGATTTCGTCGGCTCCGTCGCGGATCGCTTCGCGCGCATCGTCGGCGGCGCGCTGGGCGTTTTCGCCGCCGGCCGGAAAGTTGATCACGGTCGCGATCTGCACCGGCGGCCGGATGCGGGCGCGCACCTGATCGATGAACTGCGGCCAGATGCAGACGGCCGCCACGGGACCATGCGGGGTGCTGGAGCGATCGACGAGCGCGTTCACTGCGCTGGCGCGGCAATCGTCGGCGAGATCGGTCAGGTCCAGCATGGACAGCGCGCGACGGGCGATCGCGGCGTCCGTATCGCCGGTCATCGCAGCAGCGCCGAAGGTTGCTTGATGCCCCAGGCGTCTTCCTTGGTCTTCAGGAAGGCGCGCAGCAGGCGGCGCAGGCTGATCGCGCCCTGCATGGCGATTTCGCGCGTCTCCGCATGGCTCGGATTGCCGCCCTGAAAGCCGGCGCCGAAATTCGTTACGATCGAAATCGCCGCGACCCGCAACCCGAGACGGCGCGCGATGATGACTTCCGGCACGGTCGACATGCCGACGAGATCGGCGCCGAGCGTGCGGGCCATTTTCACTTCGGCGGGCGTCTCGAACGACGGCCCGGTGAACCACATGTAGACGCCTTCGTGCAACGACACGCCCGCCCCGACCGAGGCGCGCTTGAAGCGGCGCATGAGCCGCGGATCGTAGGCGTCGCTCATCGACACGAATCCGCCGTCCGACACCGCGCCGACGAGCGGATTCGGGCCGTTGAAATTGATGTGATCGGTCAGCAGCACCAGCGAACGCGGATAAAGATCGGCTTTCACCGACCCGGCTGCGTTGGTGAGCACGAGATTCTGAACGCCCAGCATGGCGAGCGTTTCCAGCGGCACCGCCATCGTGCGCACGTCGCCGGTTTCGTAATAATGCGAGCGGCCGAGCATGTAGGCGACGCTCGCGCCGTCCTGCGTGCCGATCACTAGCTTGCCGTCATGGCCGGAGACATCGCCCTGCGGGAAGCCCGGCAAGTCTTCGTACGGGATGACGATCGGGTTCTCCACGCCGTCCATGGCGGAGCCCAGCCCCGTGCCCAGCACGAAGGCATAGTCCAGCGTCATCGCGCCGATGCGCGACTGAATGATCTGAACCGACGTTTCCGTTGCGCTCGTCATCGAACAGGAGACCTCATCGACCTCATTCTACGCCAGATTTTCCGGCCCAAACGCATATGGCAACAAGTCATCGACAGTGAAAGTGCGACGTACGCCTTCCGGACCGGCGATGTGAATACGTGCGTCGCCGCCGGCGAATTCCCTGATCCGCTGACGGCATGCGCCGCACGGAGTCACGAGAGCATCGCCTTCGGCGAATACGAGGATATCGCTCATCTGGTTTGCGCCGGCGCAGACCATCGCGGCGATAGCCGCCGTTTCTGCACAGATTCCAACCGGATAGGCCACATTCTCGACATTGCAACCACCATATACGACGCCTGATGAAGAAAGCACTGCTGCGCCGACCTTGAATCGTGAATACGGCGCATATGCGTTCATCTGGGCCGCGCGAGCGGTTTCGAAAAGTGAATCGACCAAATCCATACTAATTTTCCGTTACATAGGGAACGCCCGACGCGCGCGGCGGAACCGCGCGGCCAACGAAGCCCGCGAGCAGAATCACAGTCATCAGATAGGGCAGCGCCTGTATTGCCTGTACCGGAACGGCGCCCAGCCCCGGAATACTTACGCCCTGAAGTCGAATCGCCGCAGCATCCAGCAAACCGAACAACAGACAGGTGAACAGCGCCCCGACGGGTCGCCATTTCGCGAAAACCAGCGCCGCGAGCGCGATGAAGCCCTTACCGGCGGTCATTTGCGGCAGAAATCCCGCCGCCTGCACCACGGACAGGTAAGCGCCGCCGAGACCGCAGAGCGCGCCGCAGATCGCCACGCCGGCGTACCGGATGCGCCGGACCGACACGCCCGCCATGTCCAGCGCGCGCGGATTTTCGCCCGCGGCCCGCAGCCGCAGGCCGAAACGGGTTCGATAGAGGGCGAACCAGGAGAGCGGCGCGCACAGAATTGTGATCAGCGTCAACAGGTCGAGCCCGCCGATGAATCCTTCCAGACGCGCCGCGCCTTCGAGCGCCGGCGTCTTGCCGCCCTGCTCAAACCACGCCGCGCCGACCAGCGCGGTCAGCCCGGCCGCGATCATGTTGATCGCCATGCCCGAGACGATCTGGTTGCCGTTCTGGCTGATCGACGCGAATCCATGCAGCAGGCCGAGTGCAACGGAGACCCCGACGCCGGCCGCGACGCCCGTGAGCGCGCTGCCGCTCGCATACGCGACCGCCGCCGCCGCAAACGCCGCCGTCAGCATCTTGCCTTCGAGCCCGATGTCGACGATTCCGGCGCGCTCCGACCACAGACCGGCCAGACAGGCGCAGAGCAGCGGCGTCGCCAGCCGCAGCGCCGATCCGGCGATGATCAGGATGGAGTCGAAGTCCATCTAGGTCTCTCCGGGCGCGGGCGTCGGGCGGCGCGACAAAGCCGCGAAGATCGCCGCGACCGGCGTGCGGAACAGGCCTTCCAGCGCGCCGGCGAACAGCACCACCAGTCCCTGAATGACGACGATCATGTCGCGCGTTATCTTCGGCTGGTCGAAGGCGAGTTCGGTTCCGCCCTGATAGAGCATGCCGAACAGCAGCCCGGCCAGCACGACGCCCGCCGGATGCGCGCGGCCCATCAGGGCGACCGCGATGCCGACGAAGCCGTAACCTGACGTGAAGTCGAGCAGCAGCCGGTTCTGCACGCCCAGCACCTCGTTCACCGCGAGTCCCGCCGCCAGCATCCCCGAAATCGCCATGGTGAGCACGATGACGCGCGGCGCGCTGACGCCAGCGTAATCCGCCGCCGCCGGATTCGTGCCGATCGTGCGGATTTCATAGCCGAGCCGGGTGCGCCAGATCAGCACCCAAACGGCGAAGGCCGCGCCCAGCGCCAGAATAAAACTGACATTCAGCGGCGCGGCAGAAATGTCGAGACCGAACCAGCTGGCGAGGCCAGCCAGTTTCGGCATCTGCGCCGC
>CANJEY010000052.1 GCA_947472615.1 Beijerinckiaceae bacterium | reverse complement strand
GGGCGTGCCGGCCGAGCGCGCCGCCGCGATGCGCAAGGCGATGGAAGACACATTCGCCGATCCGGGCTTTCTGGCCGAGGCGAAACGGCAGGACCTTGAAGTCGATCCGGTATCGGCATCGAATATGCAAAGCATCGTGGCGCAGGCCTATGGGGTCGCGCCCGGCGTGAAGGCGCATCTTCTGTCGCTCTACGATGTAGCGAAGAAATGAAAATCATGGGGGCGGATTGATGTTTTCGAGACTGCAGCGGCTGGCGGCGGCGGGCGTCGCAATGGGTATGGCGTTGGGCGCGACTGTGAGTTACGCGGCCGATGCGGCGCTGATCGCGGCGGCGAAGCGGGAAGGCTCGGTGGTCTGGTACACCTCGCTGATCATCGATCAGCTCGTGCGGCCGGCCGTCGATGCGTTCGAGAAGGAATACGGCGTCAAGGTTCAGTATGTGCGGTCTGACCAGACGGAGATCGTGCTGCGGCTCGTCAATGAAGCGAAAGCCGGCGGGGTCAAGGCCGACGTGTTCGACGGCATCGGCAACGTGCCGGCCCTGAAGCGCGAAGGTCTGGTGTTGAAATGGCTGCCCGACATCGCCAAGGACATGCCGCCGCAATATTCCGATGCCGAAGGCTATTGGATCGCCACCAATTTCTTCGCCATGACGCCGGGCTTCAACACGGACCTCGTGCCGCGCGGAACCGAGCCGCGCACGATGCGCGATCTGCTCGATCCGAAGTGGAAGGGCAAGATGGCGTGGTCGTCGAATCCGACCGCGACCTCCGCGCCGGGCTTCATCGGCGTCGCGCTGACCGAGATGGGCGAGACCGAGGGCATGAATTATCTGCGACAATTGTCGCAGCAGAAGATTTCCTCCGCCAAAGTGTCGGCGCGGCAGATTGTCGATCAGGTGATCGCCGGCGAATACTCGATCGCGCTGCAGATATTCAACAATCATCCGGGCATCAGCGCCGCCAAGGGCGCGCCGGTGGACTGGATTCCGATGGCGCCCGGCCTCAGCGTGCTGCAGGTGACGGGCGTGACGAAAGACGGTCCGCATCCGAACGCCGGCAAGCTGCTCGTCGATTTCCTGCTGTCCGACAAGGGGCAGACGATTTTTCGCGAGGCCGATTATCTGCCTGTCTCGTCGCATGTGGCGCCGAAAGATCCGAGCCTGAAGCCCGACGGAACGCGCTTTCGGGCTCTGTTCCTGACCTCCGAACAACTCGACGCCGTGATGCCGAAATGGGTCAAAGTGTTCGACGACCTGTTCCGCTGACCAATTCCTTTTTGAAGAAAGATCCGGCATGGACCCCGCACGCTACGGCCCCTTTCCGTATTCGCCGATCATCGACCGGCCGAAACTCCGCTGGCCAAACGGCAAGAAACTCGCCGTCTGGGTGGTGCCAAACATCGAGTTCTTTCCGCTCGACGAACGCATGAACGGCGAAGACCCGTCGATGCCGAACGTTTTCGCCTGGGCGCGGCGCGATTATGGTAATCGCATCGGCGTCTATCGGTTGATGGATGCGCTGTCGCAGCGCGGCATCCGCGCGACGGTCGCGCTGAACTCGGAAATCTGCACCGAGCATCCCCGTATCATCGAGCGCGGCTGCGAACTCGGCTGGGAGTTCATGGGCCATTGCCAATCGAACGCCCGGCCCATTCACAAAATGGAGCCCGCCGAAGAGCGCCGCGTGATCGAAGCGACGCTCTCGACGATCGAAAAGGCCTCGGGCGTGCGGCCTGCGGGCTGGCTGGGCTCGGGCGGCAACGAATCATGGCGCACGCTCGAGAATCTGTCCGAGTTCGGCGTGCGTTACGTGGCCGACTGGATCAACGACGATCAGCCCTATGTGATGAACATCGGCAAGCCGCCGATGGTGTCGATTCCTTATTCTGCGGACATCAACGACACGTCGCAGATCAATCGCAAGAACATCACCAGCGAGTTCTTCGGCCGGATGATCCGCCGGCAGTTCGACGTGCTGCTGTCGGAATCGCAAACGACCAGCAAGGTGATGTGCATCGCGTTGCATCCGTGGATCATCGGGCAACCGCATCGCATCGGCGACTTCACCGAGGCGCTGGACTACATCTGCGGACATGAGGGCGTCTGGTTCGCCACCGGCCGCGAAATCATCGACGCCTATCTGGAGCAGACAGCCCATGCAAAATAGGTTCAGGTCGATCGTCTGCTCGGCGCTCGCGGTCGCGGCTGTGGCGCTGTCTGCGCCGGCGGGCGCGCAGACGCCCGAGGACTTCTATCGCGGCAAGACCGTCACGATGATCGTCGGCTCTACGGCGGGGGCGACCTACGACATCTGGGGCCGGCTGGTGGCGCGGCATCTGGGTTCGCACATTCCGGGCGCGCCCAACGTGGTCGTGCAGAACATGCCCGGCGCAGGCAGTACGCTGGCGACGAATTACATCTACAATGCGCCAACGCAGGATGGCTCCGTCATCGGGCTGATGAACAGCACCAATCCGTTCGAGCCGCTGCTCGGCGTGGAGCAGGCAAAGTTCGACGCACGCAAGATCAACTGGCTCGGGTCCCCAGCGCAGGACACAGGCCTCGTCACGCTGTGGCACAGCGTTCCGGTGAATTCGTTCGAGGAAGCCAAGACCAAGGAGGTGCGTTTCGCCGCAACAAGCCTGAACGGCACTGCTGCTTTCTATGTTCGCATCTTCAACGAGGTGTTCGGCACGAAATTCAAGCTCGTGTTCGGCTATCCGGGTCTGACGGAGGCCATGCTGGCGACGGAGCGCGGAGAGGTCGACGGTCATCCGAGTCCGTACTGGAGCTATCTGAAGAACGCCAAGCCCGACTGGATTCGCGACAAGAAGATCAAGTTCCTGCTGCAATTCGGACGCGACCGGAATCCGGAGCTGCCGAATGTCCCGTTCGCGCACGATCTCGTCACGAACGATGCCGACCGCGCGCTGATCGACGCCTCCGTCGCGCCGCTGGCCATGGGCTATCCGTTCTTTATGGGACCGTCAGCCCCGAAGGATCGCGTCGCCGCGATACGCAAGGCCTTCGCCGAGACGTTTCGTGATCCGAAATTTCTCGCGGACGCGAAGAGCCAGTCGTTCGAGATCGCGCCCATCTCGGGCGAGGATGTCGAAAAGAGCCTTCGCGAAACGTACGACATGCCGGCGCCCGTGCTGGAGCGGCTGCGCCGCCTCTACAGGGGCGAATGATTTTTTTCGCGCCGACGGCGCAACGACAGGAGGATCGAATGTCAGGACGCATCTGGGACAAGTTTCTGACCGAGCAGGACAAGGATCATCTCACCACATCGGGCGACCGTTCGGTGGGATTCGGCGTGCGGCCGGCGGTGCTGAACATCGACCTTTATCGCGGCGTCTTTGGCGACAAGGAAATGCCGCTGATGGACGGCGTCAAATTGTGGCGCGGCTATTGCGGCCCGGCGGGCTGGAAGACCGTGCCGCACATCCAGCGTCTGTTGCTCCACGCGCGCGCGGCCGGCCTGCCGATCTTTCACGTCACGGGTCTGGCGAACGAGGAATCGGGCGTGCCGGGCTGGTCGGAAGCGATCCACGCCAGCCGCTCCAAGCCGCCGGGCGACGCCGCCGCGCGCGACCGTCATGCGCGGCGCTACGACATCATCGACGAGGCCGCGCCCCTGCCCGGCGAAGTGGTATTGCGCAAGACCGCGCCGAGCGCCTTCTTCGGCACGCCCCTGATGGCGCAGCTCAATCACATGCAGATCGACACGCTGATCGTTACGGGCGAAAGCACCAGCGGCTGTGTGCGCGCCTCAGTGGTGGAAGCCGCGAGCTTCCGGTTCAAGGTTCAGGTGGTGGAAGACTGCGTGTTCGACCGGCACGAGGCCTGCCACGCCATCAACCTGTTCGACATGAACCAGAAATACGCCGACGTGATCTCGATCGACGCCGCAGTGGCGCGCATCGACACGTACGCCAAAAAGGAAGCGGCCGAATAGGCCAGGCCCGCGGTGCTATTTCGGCTGACAGATGCTCTTGTCGGCCGCGATGGCGGCGCAGTCGAATTTTTTGCCCGGCACGACGGCCGCGCGCGCCAGCGCGGCGATGTCGGGCGAGACCTTGACAACGGCTTCGACGATTTTCTGCACGTCAGCGCCGGGAATTGGATTGACGTCGATGCGGGCCTGCTTGGCTTCGGCGAGAAATTCCGGATCTTTCATCGTGGCGTCGAAGGCGTCGCGCAGCGCCTTCAGACGGTCGGCTGGCACGTCCGGCGTGGTCAGGATCGGTCGGCCGATCCGTACGCCGGCGCTGATCAATCCGAACACGCTGCGCTCGGCCTGAGACCGGCCGAGATCGGTCATCAACGGCACGTCGGCTAAATTACGATCCTTCACGACGCCCATCTGCAGGATAATGGCGACCTTGTTCTCGGTCACATATTGCGGCGAGGTTGCGCGGATCGACGACATGGTGTTCGAGCCGCGCCCGTCTGTCTCGCGCCGTTCCATGGCGAGGTTCTGGTCCGCGCCGCCCGGATAGCCGCCGATGATCTTGAACTTCGTTCCCAGCACGTTGTTCAGCACCTGCGGATAAAGCGCATCGGCGCCGTCGGCGGCCGTCGCGCCGAGCACGATCTCGCGCTTGAACGCATCCTCGATCGACGTCACGCCGGAGTCGCGCCAGATTTCGATGACGTTGTTCTCTTCGTTGACGTTGCCGATCCAGAGCATCTTGGCGGCGTCGTAGGTGTTGGAGCGGTGCGGGTCCATCACCTGATCGAACGGAATGTTCTGCCCCAGCGTCGCCAGCACGGTTCCGTCGCGCGCCGCGCCCTGCATCAGGTATTGCGCCGCGATGGCTGCGCCCGCGCCCGGCATGTTCTGTGGCACGACGGTCGGCCGGCCGGGAATGAATCGCGCCATATGCCGGGCGACAAGGCGCGCGGACAGATCGTATCCACCGCCAGCCCCGAAGCCGATGATGACGCGGATTTGCTTACCCTTGTAGAAATCTTCGACCGGATCGGCCTTCGCGGCGGCCGTGGCGCACGCGAGGGCGGCGATGGCGAATATGGTCCTGATCATCGGCGCGGCTCCCGTTCGTTTGTCGCTGGCGTCGATCACGGCCAGCGCAGGCATTCGCTGATCGCGCGGCCCATGATCCATTCCTTGTCCGACGTCGACAGGAAATCAAGCCTCTCGGTGAAGTGGGTGACGCGCTCGCGATAGGTGCATTTTGTGAACGCCTGAGTCAGGTCCGTGCCCCAGAAGCAGCGCCGCGCGCCGAACGCTTCGACGATCTTGTAGATGTATCGCGCCATGTCGGCGAATGGATACATCTCGTGCGAATAAGACGGCGCCGACGAAAGCTTGACGTGGACGTTGGGAAACCGCGCCAGCGAGCAGGTGCGGGTCACCGCCTCGGCGCGCCTGTTGTCGCGCGAAATCTGCATCGACATGCCCATGTGGTCGATGATCCACACGAGGCGCGGATGATTGCGGATGATGCGCGCGACGTCCGCCATGTGCATCGGTGTATGCGCCATGATCGGAATGCCGGCTTCCGCCGCCATGGGCCAGAACCAGTCGATGGTTCCGTCGGTCAACCAGTTCAGCTGTTCGCCCGCGAAGGTGAGGCGGACGCCCAGCATGCCGGGCTGATCCAGCCATGTGGCGATCAACTTTTTCGCCTCCGGCCTTTCCAGCGGAATGCGACCCATCACGGCGAAACGGTCGGGATATTTCTGCGCTGCTTCCAGCGCGAAATCGTTGCGGTCGCCCTCCCACGATGGCGGCACGATGACGACGCGGTCGACGCCCGCCTCGTCCATGATCTCCCGCATCATCTCGTAAGTGAGCGCATACGGCAGGTGCGCGCGCGCCGCGCCGTCGGACGGCCAGGGCCGGTCTGGCGCTTTGGGTTTCCACAGATGCGCCTGCGCGTCGATGATCATCCGCTCCTCCCATCCGTCGCGGCGCTTCGCCGAGGCCGCTGCCTGTCTGTAAGATCGCGGGGCGCACAAGTCGAGCGGGCGGATTTGAGTCTGGCGCGGCCAAGCTCGCCGCGCTAAAGTCCGGATGCCGGGATCGAGGCGCGACCCATGCAGGCCGCATTGCCCGTTCCGGCTTTCGGGGGCGTTGCTTATGTTGCGAACGAGTTGCGTCAGCGCTGTTGCGCTGATGTCCGCAGGCGTTGTGTTGTGGTGGGATTCCGCCAGTGCGGCCGAACTGCCGGGCCAGAAGACCCATGTGATGGCGTGTCCGTTCGATCAGCCGTCGGCCGATCTGGGGTTCGATCCGACGCGCGCGCTCGTGGCGGCGCAATCCTCGGACGATGATGACGACAGCGACGATGATGATGATGACGATGATGACGATTCGTCATCGAACGACGATAGCGCCGTCGCGTCTTTCTATTCGCCCGCGCAGGGATGTCTGTTCGTCAGCGGCACGGTGGCGGCGGGCGTGACGCTGCAGCGCGGCTTCGGGTCGGCCTATGCGAACCCGGGTAATCGCGGCTGGTTCAGCCCCAACACGGTTTCGGGCGAAATCGACATCACCCACGTAGCCAAGACCGGCATGGGCGACATGGTCACCAATATCGGCCTCAACGGCTCGGGCGGTACGGACGCCGGCGGCTCCAACGCCACGACGTTTTCGGTCACGCGCGCGTCCGTGTCGGTGGGGCCATGGCTGGCGGGCCTCGATTCGTCGTTCTTCGATACGTGGACGGGCGACCCCTTTTCGTTCGCGGCGCTGACGCCCGTGGCGACCACGAGCCTCGTCGGCGTCAAATACGATGCGACGGACACGTCGACCTTTTCGTTCTCGATCGAAAGCCCGGCTCCGATGCGCGTGGCGCGGCCGGCGACGTTTAGCGCCATGTCGGTTCCGGACGTGATCGGTCGCTATCGCTGGTCCAATGGCGTGCTCGACGTGGTGGCGACGGCCGCCGCGCACCGCGTCGACTTCTGGCAGGACGTAGCGCAGACTCAAGCCGCGCATGACTGGGGATATGCGGCCAAGATCTACGCGAAGTGGAACATCCCGACAGAAGCCGACGGCACCTATGTGCTGGGGCAGTTCACCACCGGCGTCCGCACACCCGCCTATCTGGGCATCACGGCGGATTCGGGACGCCGCTCGCGCTTCCAGTTGAGCTTTCCCGATACGCTGACCGCCAAGCATTTCGAGCACGGCCACGGCTGGAGCGCCGATCTCGTCGGCAGCTACGCGATCAACAGCAAGTGGCAGACGAGCGCGTTCATCTCCTATCTCGACTACCGCTGGTTTTCGGTGCAATCGCTGGGCGCGGAAGGGCTTGCGCATGTGAAGGCGTGGCGCGCGGCGTGGAACGTCGCCTATCAGCCGATCAACAATCTCACCATCGCTGCGGAAGCCGGCGTCGGATCGGAGAAGTCGAACAAGGTCGGTGGGCTGATCGCGCCGGTGGCGAACGGCACGCTCTACACCGGGACGCTGACGCTCTCGCGGACGTTCTGAGCGTTCAGACGCGGACGAATTTCTGCACGCGGCGGCCGTCGCGCACCTCGCTCACGTAGAGCGAGCCCTGCGAGTCGCACCAGATTCCATGCGGGCTGTTGAACAGGCCCGGCGTTTTCACGCCGGCCAGCCGGCCTTCCTGCACACCCGGGCCGCCGCCCCAGCGGCTCAGCAATTCGCCATCGGGCGACAGGACGCTGACGCGGTGATAGTCGATCTCCGTCACGTAGAACACGCCGTCGCGATCGACATAGATGTGGTCGGGATGATGGATGACCTCGACGCCCCATTGCTTCAGATAGGTTCCATCGGGCGAAAAGAACTGCATCCGGTCGTTGCCGCGATCGGCCACCACGACGACTTCGTTCGCCAGCACCCAGATGCCGTGCGGCTCGTTGAACTCGCCGGCCTTGTCGCCCTGCCGTCCCCACGAAAACAGATAGGCGCCGTCGGCGGCGTATTTGTGGATCGCGTTGTTGTTCTTCCCGTCAGCCACATAGACCGCGCCCGACGGGGCGACCGCAACGCCCTGCGGCAGGTTGCAGGGCTGGTTGCTGAACGCGGGCGCGGGATTGTCGCGCGGCCCGAAGGTCGCCACGCGCGTACCGTCCGGCCTGCATTTCTCGATCGAATGCGAACCGCGGTCGACGAGAAAGAGATTGTCGTCGGCGTCGATACACATGCCGTGCGCTTCCTTCAGGAAGCCGTCGCCCCATGATTCCAGGTAGCGTCCGCCGCGGTCGAAAGCCACGACCGGATTGCTGCCGCGATGATAGGCGTAGACGCGGTCCTGCGAATCGACCGCCACCGCCGCCACCTCGCTGAACTGGACGCCGTCCGGCAGCGCGCCCCATCCGTCGACGACCTCGTAGCGATAACGGCCCTGTCCGAACGCCATGTCAGCGCGCCTTTTCCTTGTACGAATTGTACATGCCGACGATCTGATCGGTGATGTCGCGCCCGGACGAATCGGACGCCAGCGTGTAGCGACCGAGCGTCGCATAATCGGGAATGGAGGAGACGTGGTTCGGGTGCGGGGCCACGTCCTTTCGCAGGCTCGCTGCGCCGTTGCGATTGTATTTGGCCCAGTTGCGCACGTAGGCTTCCTGACCTTCTCGGCTCAGCAGCCAGTTTACCCATATTTTCACGGAGTCCTTGTGCGGCGCGTTCTTCAGCACCGTGACGCCGCGCGAGATGACGTATTTGCCGATCGGCAGAGCATTGACCTTGCTGCAGGCGCCGCTCGTCACGCATTGCTGGTAGACGTCGCCCGATCCGCCGATTACGATCATCTTGTCGCCGTTCATCACGCTGTCCATCAATTGGCGCGGATTGTTGATGACGATCGGCCGCTGGTCGAAGAACAGACGGCGGATGAATTCGAGATCGTTCTCGCGGAGCAGTCCCGACAACGCGAGCGTGCCGGCGTTGAGGGCGCTCGGCTCGCGCATCGCGATGTTGTCGCGATATACCGGATCCAGAATGTCTTCGGCCCGGGTGAATGGCTTGGAGCCTTTCACCGAAGCGTTCTGGAAGATCGACATTTCCTGCTGGTAGGTATGGACGAAAATCATCTTGCCCGCGCCGGGATAGACATAGTCCGGCGCGTTCCAGTTCGACAGCGTCTTGATCTCCGGCAGGATCAGATAGTCGTCGATCGGGGCCATCGCCTGCGCGGGCGCCAGCGTGCTCACCATGTTGGCGATGGGCGCCCACCAGCTGTCCCAGCCGTAAACGCCGTTCTTCTGCTCGGTGACGATGCGGACGGCTGTGGGCTGCGCGGCGGCTGCGTGAATGCTGACGGCGATCTCGGGAAATTTTTTCTTGAACTCGTCGATCGTCTGCTCGTAGCCGTCTTCCGGATGGGTCGTCAGATTGAGCGTCTGCCCCTTTGCGCGCGCCAGCGTCTGCGACCATTCCGTCTGCCAGGCTTCCTGCGCCGAAGCGGACGCGGCAATCATCATCGCCAGAAGCGCCATCGGCCATGCGCGGCTGTTCATCTCGATCCTCCCGAATGTTGATTGGCGCGGCCGTTCAGAGGACGGCCGTCATGTCCGACTGCAGTGCGACGTGCCAAGTCTCGGACTTCTTCAAGACCTTTTCGACGGGGCGCACATTGATCGAAGGCAGCAGGCTGCCGCGCGGCTCGCGGCCTTCCTCGATGTCCTGACAGGCCTGCATCAGCAGACGCCGCAAGTGCACCACGGCCACGTCGCTCATGCCGAGATGTTCGATGGTGCGGTCGGCGATGCGCCCCATGCTTTCCTGCGCCGCCTGATCTTGCGGACCGATCCCCTTGATGCCGGTGAAGCTGCGCGTGCGCTGCTCCTCGCGATCGATCAGGTAATCGTTGCCGCGATTCTGCTTCATGCGGAACGTGCCGGGCACGAAGAATTCGGAGCTGCGGCCGCCGATGCGCTCGGTCTTCTCGATGAAGTCCGGCGTCAGATCCTTGCCGTCCTTCGCGTACATCCAGCTCCAGACCCAGCAGTTTTCATCGTCGATCGGAACCCAGATGTGGCCGTGCACCATCGAGCGCCGCGCTGCATCGTCGATGGCGCGGAACTGGTGGAACGGCATGATGTATTGGACGACGCGCACATAATGCTCATCTGTCTTTTCCAGATCGCGCAGGCTCGCATACGCGTAACCGAAGTCGGTGATTTGAACGTCGAGCTTGGGGGCACGCGCCTGAATCCGATAGGTCCAGGTCTTGCCGCCGTCCCGCTCCAGATCCATCGTGCGATGCAGGAACGACGAGTGCGACGAATCGAATCCACCTTCCATCATCTGGAGGTAATTCGATTCCGCCAGATTCTTGATCACGAAGCGTGCGCCTTCCGGGGCGCGCGTCCATTCCTGCGACTGGAATGGCGGCTTCTTGTCGGGTGGCCCCATATAGGTCCACACGACGCCGCCGGCCTCGACGCACGGATAGGCGCGCAACCGCACCTGCGCGCCGATGCGGCTTTCCTCGGGCTCGTTCGGCGTTTCGAGGCACTTTCCGTCGCGGTCGAATTTCCAGCCGTGATAGATGCATCGGATGCCGCAATCCTCGTTGCGGCCAAAGAACAGCGATGCGCCGCGATGCGGGCATTTCTCGTCGACGAGCCCGACCGCGCCATCGGTCATGCGGAAGGCCACCAGATCTTCCGACAGCAACCGGATGCGGACGGGCGCGCAATCAGGATCTGGCAATTCGGACGACAGCAGCGCCGGAATCCAGTAACGGCGCATCAGATTGCCGCAGACCGTTCCGGGTCCCGTGCGCGTCAAACGCTCGTTGTCCTCGCGCCTCAACATTCCGCTATCGCCTCCCGTGATCATCGTCCAGTGGACGCCGCCTGTTGGGAGATGAGGCTAGATCGGTCGTATGGGCATGTCAAAGCCGGCCGACGGCGATGTTTCGAGGCAACGCTGCAAGACCAGATGGTCGCTTAGCGCAAAACGGCGTCCAAGGACGCGATCGGGGCCTGCACGCGCGCTTGCTCCGGCTGTGCAGGAACGCCCATCACGATGGCGAGCGCAATGGCCGCGACCGCCGCGCCGGGCGGGAGCCAGCGGCTCCAGCCTTGCGGCAAGGCCGTCGCGGGCGGTCGCACGTCGATGCGGCGACCGCGGCGGTGACCGAACGCGCTGTAGGACGAACTCATGCGAGCCTCCTTGGCTGGCGTCGCGAAAGCGACAGACTGGACCGTTCCGGGTTTTGAAACGATTGACGATGGCCGCAATCTGCCGACATGGTTGGCGCGCGTCTGTGCGATTTCACGCAATCGGAAAAGACGCCGAAAGAAATTTGAAACGCTCCGGGACTTCGGCTTTGTCACGCTACGATTTCAATGCGCCGCGCCTGTTCGTCGATGCGCCCCTGATGACGGGCGTGAGCGTGCCGCTCGATCGTGATCAGTCGAATTATGTGCTGAACGTGCTGCGCCTCGCGGATGGCGATGTCGTTCTGGCGTTCAACGGGCGCGATGGGGAATGGCGCACGCGCGTCGCGGCAAAATCGCGCAAGGCGGCTGCGCTCGAGGCGACCGAGCTGGCGCGGCCGCAGGAGTCCGGCCCCGATCTCCACTATCTGTTCGCGCCGCTGAAACATGCGCGTCTCGACTACATGGTGCAGAAGGCGGCCGAGATGGGCGTCAGCCGTCTGTCGCCGGTGTTCACGCGCCGCACGCAGGCCGCGCGCGTCAACACCGGGCGCATGCGAGCCAACGCCATCGAGGCCGCCGAACAATGCGGCATTCTGACGATTCCCGATGTGGATGAGCCATTGCGTCTCGAACAGACGCTAGCGAACTGGGCCGACGACCGCATGCTGATCTTCTGCGACGAGGATGCGCCGGTGGCGGACCCGGTCGCGGCGCTGGGCCTCGCATCCAAATCGGGCCTGTCGAAATTTGCTCTGCTGATCGGCCCTGAAGGCGGATTTGACGAAGCCGAACGGCGGATGATCGGCGCGATGAATTCCGCTGTGGCGATCTCGCTCGGACCGCGCATCCTGCGCGCCGATACTGCGGCGGTTGCGGCGCTGGCGCTCGTGCAGGCGACGCTCGGCGACTGGCGAGCGTGACGCTCAGCGCGCCCGCACGCCGAAGCGGATCGCGATCAGGGTGATCGCCAGAAGCGAGATCGCGGCGGCGGCGATCGAGATCAGGAGACCGGCGCGCGCCTGAAAGGCTTCGATCAGCAGCGCGAACACGAAAGGCGCGATGGCCGCGGTGGCGAGGCTCGGCCGCGCCAGCCTGCCGAGAACCGATCCGTATCCGACCCGGCCGAACAGCACGAGCGGCAGCGTGCCGCGCGAAATGGTGATTAGCCCATTGGCTGCGCCATAGCCAATCGCAAACGCGACGCCCGCCCAGCCGGCGACGCCGATGATCAGCGTCAGCCCCAAGGAAAACACCAGCAGCAGCGTCGCCAGCCAGCCGACCAGCACCGGCGAGATCGAGCGGCCGAACACCAGTTCGATGAGGCGGCCTGCGACCTGCGCCGGACCGATGAGCGCGCCGAGCGCCACCGCATCGGCAGGCGTCACGCCGAGGTCGGACAGCAGCGGCATCATGTGCGCCGACATGCCCGACAACATGAAATTGTTCGATGCGAACAGGAGGGCCATCAACCCGAAGGCCAGCGCGCGATGCTCCGTTGCAATCGGCGTCGGCTCGTCGATTGAAGTCGACGCATGCGCGCCGGCTTCGCCGCTGGTTTCGCCCTGCTTTGGCAGTACGAAGAAGTGCAGCGGCGCACAGATCAGCAGGTTCGCGCCGGCGAAGACAAGCCACGTGGCGCGCCAGCCGATCTGCATATCGAGCCAATGTGTCAGCGGCCAAAACATCGTCGAGGCGAAACCGCCGAACAACGTGATCTGCACGATGAGAGAACGTGCACGCGGCGATCCGGCGAACGCCGTGATCGTCGCGAACGCAGGATCGTAGAGCGTGAACGGAATGGCGCAGCCGAGCGCAATCCAACCGATCGCGAATACGATTGTATTGGGCGACCACGCGATGATGAGAAATCCCGCAGCGGCGATGAACGAACCCATCGTCATCACGCGGCGCCCGCCGATGCGGTCCACCAGACGTCCCACTGCGGGCGCGATGAGGCCGCTTGCGATCAGCGCGCCGGAAAAGCACGCGTAGACGAAGCTGCGCGACATGCCGGTTTCGGCGATCATCGGCGAGGCCAGCACCCCGAATGCGTAGAACACAGTGCCCCATGCGATGATCATGGAGACGCCGAGCGCAATGACGATGCGAATCAAAATGATTCTTCTGAATTCCATTGCGAACATGGTGTTTGATGATGCGCGCGTTGGCAAGTTGGCGCACAAGATCAGGCGAAAGCGTAAGCATTACGCTGCACCATGAGACTTTTGGATATAATATATCGACTTGCTTGCTTGGAGCGTCATGCTTGCGACGTCGATCGTGCTAAGCGGGGCTGAAACTTGACAGGGGCGGCGCTTGCCGCAATGTCAGCTATGGCCGCAGCCTGTGGGAGCGCCGCGGGTCGACATGAAGTCGCCATGTTCGGAGCGTCAAAGGCGCTATCCCGATTGACGACATCGCGCTGCGGCTCAGATGTGAAGGTTCGTATGGTTCCGACAAACGCGCTCGCCACAGTTCGTATCGCCTGCACCGGCGTATTCGCCGCCGTGTTGGCGACAGCTGGCGCAGAAGCGGCTGAATTGTCGCGCGAACAGATCGAGCATTCCCAGAATGTGGAAAACTGCGACGTGCATGGCCCCGGCTATGTGCGCGTCGAAGGCACCGAGGCTTGCGCGCGCATAGGATCGCGTCTGCGGGTGCCGATGGAACTCAGCCGGCCGCCACGGCTTTCGGGCGCGCCGACGCCGTTTGAGTCCGAGCCTGGCTTCGATGTTCCGATGGGCGATGGTCCGTCGCGGGCGCATCTGCGGCTCGAATCGCCGGCCGGCCCCTCGATGCGCGCCATCAGCCGCTAACCGCGCGGCGCTTTGCGAATGCGCCCGAATCCGCCATATCTGTGACATGGCCGAAAAGCAGCCGGCGTCGAACGCCGCCGAACTAAGCGTCACCGAACTCTCGTCAGCCCTGAAGCGCACCGTTGAGGATCGCTTCGGCTATGTGCGCGTGCGCGGCGAAATCTCCGGCTATCGTGGGCCGCATTCTTCGGGACACGTCTATTTCGCCCTCAAGGATCAGGGCGCGAAGATCGACGCCGTGATGTGGAAGGGCGTGTTCGGCAAGCTGCGCGTGCGGCCCGAGGAAGGCATGGAGGTGATCGCCACCGGCAAGGTGACGACTTATCCGGGCAAGTCCTCGTATCAGATCATCGTCGAGACGATTGAGCCGGCGGGCGTCGGGGCGCTGATGGCGCTGCTTGAGGAGCGCAAGCGCAAGCTCGGCGCCGAAGGCCTGTTCGACGACGCCCGCAAGCAATTGCTGCCCTATCTGCCGGCGGTCATCGGCGTCATCACGTCCCCCACGGGCGCGGTCATCCGCGACATCCTGCATCGCATTGCGGATCGCTTTCCGCTGCGGGTCATCGTCTGGCCGGTGCGGGTGCAGGGCGAGACGAGCGCCGCCGAGGTTGCGCGCGCCATCGAAGGGTTCAACGCGCTGCCCGAAGGCGGTCCGATCCCGCGGCCGGACGTCATCATCGTGGCGCGCGGCGGCGGTTCGCTGGAAGACCTGTGGGGCTTCAACGACGAGATCGTCGTGCGCGCCGCCGCGGCCAGCATGGCCCCGCTCGTGTCGGCTGTCGGCCACGAGACCGACTGGACGCTGATCGACCACGCCGCGGACGTGCGCGCCCCGACGCCCACGGCGGCGGCTGAAATGTGCGTGCCGGTGCGCTCCGAGCTGCTCGGACGGATCGGCGATCTCGCCCGCCGCCACATGGGGGCGATGGCTCGCATGCTGGAACAGCGGCGCAGCGGCCTGCGCGGCCTTGTCCGTGCGCTGCCTGCCGGCGAGGACGTGGTGGCGATCCCGCGCCAGCGCCTCGACAGATCGACGGAACGCCTGTCAGCCAGTCTCGAAGCCGGGCTCAAGGCGCGCCACATCAGGCTGGAGCGCGCCTCGCGCCGGCTCATCGGACAGTCGCCGCAGGCCCGGATGGCGCGCGCCGAACAGCGCCTGTTGGGTCTTGGCGCGCGGCTCGAACAATCCCGCAAGGTCGCCGCCAATCTGCGCCATCACCGGCTCGACGCTGTCGCGATCCGGCTCACGGCGGCGCTGGCGAGCCGCGCCAGCCTCGCCCGGCAGCGCAACACGGCTGACGCGGCGAAGATCGCCGTCCTCGGCTCGCGGCTGTCGACCGCGCTCATCAATGTCGTGCATCGACGCCGCGCACGGTTCGATTCGTTCGGGCAATTGCTCGGCACGCTCGGCTATCGCAATGTTCTGGCGCGAGGATTCGCGCTGGTGCGCGGACCTGACGGGGCGCCGTTGCGGTCGGTGAGCGAGGTCGGCGCGGGCGCACGGCTCGAAATCGAATTCGCCGACGGCCGGACGGGCGCGATCGCCGAGCGGCCGGCGCCGGGCGCGCCGACGATCCGCGCCCGCACCACGAAGCCCACCCGCGCCGATCCGGCCCGTAGTCAGGGCTCGCTTTTCTAGGGACCGATTCACCGCCCGTATACCGCCGCGTCCTAAGCTTTCCGGACCAACCCGGAAGGCGTGGGGTTCCCCGTGGCGAAACCTTGATCCAATTTCCGCCCGGCTCGCTCGCCTGGTATCTGCGACACGAATTCCGCATCGCCTGGCGGCGCGATCCGCATGCGTCGCGGCGCGTCCCGCGTCTGCTGGTCGGCATCTTCATCGGCCTGCATGTGGTGGCGGTGCCTTTCGCTTTTGCGGCGCGGCGGATGGCCTATCACAACCTGCAGCCGCCGCTGTTCGCGCTGTCAGCCGGCATTTTCATCATCTTCCTGCTAATGCTGCCGACGGCGCTGCTGGCGGCGACGCAAGCCGTCTATGTTCGCAACGACATCGACCTGCTGACCTCATCGCCCGCCCGGCCGCGCAAGATTCTGGCGATCCGCGCCGCCGCGACGGCGATCAGCGTGGTCGGTCTGTGGGCGTTCCTGCTGACGCCTTTCGCCAACGTCATCGCGGCGTTCGGCCAATGGCGGGCGCTCGGCGTCTACCCGCTGCTGATCGGGCTCGGGATCATGGCGAGCGGAATCGGCATGGGGATCGCGGCGATCCTGTTCGCGGTGATCGGACCGCGTCATACGCGCACGCTGGCGCAGGTGCTGGGCGCGCTTGCTGGCGCGGTGGCGATCTTCGCCCTGCAGGCGCCCAACATCGCCTCGCGCCCTGCCAAGGAAGCGTTCTGGGTCTGGGT
>CANJEY010000051.1 GCA_947472615.1 Beijerinckiaceae bacterium | reverse complement strand
TCGATGCCTTCGAGATCCATGTCGGCGATGCGGGACGCCGAATTGTTGTCGACGTCAGGCGCCGGGTCTTTTCGATGCGCGCCCGTGAAGCCCGCCATATAGGCCTTGCTGGCGGTTTCCTCGACGCCGGCTGTGCCCATCTTGCGGCGATAGGAGCGCGCGCCCTTCGTGTAGGTCGAATTGCCGGTGCGCTTGTTAGTGTTCCGGTAGGGTGCCCAATCCTCAAGCTTGGCCCGGTCCGCAGCCGACATGTAGCTTTCCATCACCTCGGCGGCGGGGCCGACGTGCGTGTCGGAATCGAAGAACTTGTAACCGTTGCGCGCCATGATTTCCTCCTGCTGATCTGTCAGACGTTCGTGTCGCCGCCGCCAGAGCGGCGATATTTTTCCAGCGATCCAGACGAGAAATATTTCTCTTCGAGCTTGCGCTGCATTTCGAGACCTTCGCCTTCCGGCCCGGTTTCAGGCCGCGGGTAGGGCTTGCCCTTGCGGCTCGCCTGAAAATCTTGCCAGGCGCCGAGGTCCTTTTCCTTGAAGGCCTGCATGAAATCCCAAAGCGCCGCCCACGTCACATGGTGCGTGAGGCCCGCATACCAGGCGATGTTGACGCCGAGTTCCAGATGTTCCGCGAAGTTCAGGTTGCGCGGCATCTGGCCTTTCATGAACGAGAACGCGCCCTTGAGTTTCGCGCGCGCACGGCGGATTTCGTCGGTGGAATGCGGCGATTCGAGCTGCACCCAGTCGACGCCGGCGTCCTGTTCGTAAGCCTGCAGACGGCGCAGCGCTTCCTGCTCGCCGCCATTGGCGGCGTCGCGCGCATAGCATTGCGACATGATGACGAAATCGGGATCGAGTTCGTTCTTCATGTCAACGGCGGCGCGATAGCGGGCGATGGCCTGCTCGAGCGGCACCACTTCGAGGCCGGCGCTCTGGGTGCGCCGCTTGCCTTCGATCGGTTGGTCGTCGATGCGAACGCCCGCGAGGCCCGCCTTGATGCATTCGCGCACCATGCGCCGCACGGCCATGATGCCGCCGTGGCCGGTGTCGCCATCCATGATGATCGGGATCTTGACGCTCTGCGCGACCCAGCCGGAAATCATCACGCACTCGGTCATGGACGCCGTACCGACGTCCGACATTCCCGTATAGGCGCCGACGACGCCGCTGGTGCCGATGAAGGCGCATTCCGCGCCGGCCTGTTCCATCAGGCGCGCATGCATGGCGGTGGGCGGATGCATCACGGCCAGCACTTGATCCTTGCGGGCCAGAAGCTTGCGCAATTGCGCGCCGGGTTTCGATGAAGATGCAGTGGTCGTCATGCGCGACACCGATTGGCCGTCGTGCTCATGTATCCTCCCGTCGACCTATAGTCCGATAAACCGGATCATTGATGATTGGAGACTAGCAGGGCGGATGGGCGTGTCAATCGTGGAGCGACATCCGACTGGAAACAGCGGGCGCGCATGCCGCTGGATTTGGCTACGCTCTTGTTGATTACCGGCCGCATCGCGCCGGATCGAATGTCACCTTTAGCAAGCCTCGATTTACGACTTCATGCCGCCCGAGAAAAATCAACTCGATAGACTTGTCCGAAAGCCCTTGTCGGGCGACTCCGCCACGGTTATAAGACCGGCGTTTCCAGGGACCGGGTGAGACCCCCGGGTGTCGGAGTGTAGCGCAGCCTGGTAGCGCACCTCGTTCGGGACGAGGGGGTCGGAGGTTCGAATCCTCTCACTCCGACCATTTCTGCCTGCTGAAACATCAGCAAAACCAACGCTCTGCCTGATCAGGCCGCCTCGACGTGCGCCAGTGTGCCAAGAGGCGTGTCCGGTTCACGCACGAGCTTGAGGCTCGGCCCGGCAATCGGCCCCGAGAGCCTGATTCCCGTCCCGTTGAGCCCCGCCCCGTGATCAGAGGCGATGAACGTTACAGTCCAGCCGATATCGTCGGGGCCGCGCGGCGGCTCCGGGAGGCGCGCCAGCATCGAGGCCCGCGCTTCCTCGCTCAGGCTGTAGAAGACCTGATTCACCCGCGCCCCCGCCTCGGTGAGAATGAACGCTGGCAGGATCACAGCGACCGAAACCCCGTCCTCGCCGAGATCGCAGGCGAGCTGGTTCGACAGGCCGTGGATGCCCGCCTTGGCGGCCGCATAGGCGTGACGCGCTGCGACGCTCGACTTGCCCTTCACGCCGCGCAGCGAACTCGACGAGAAATTGATGACGCGCCCGTAAGGGCTTTTGCGCAGCCACGGCGCAGCGGCCCGGCAACAGTGAAACGTGCCATGCAGATTGATGTCGATGACGCGCCGCCAGATGTCGTCGCGCATGTCCTCGATGCGATCGAGAATCTCGGTGCCGCTGCCGCCCGCCACATTGACGAGGATGTCGACGCCCCCGAGCCGCCGCGCGGCTTCCGCCACCATGGCGTCGACCGACGCCACCGATGTCGTATCGACCGTGAGATGCGAGGCGCGGCCGTCGACGTTGATGCGCTCGCAGGCCGCCGCCACCTTGTCGGCCTGTATGTCGGCCATGACGACGCTTGCGCCCTCTGCGAGAAAACAGCGCGCGGTACTCAGCCCCAATCCCTGCGCTGCGCCCGTGACAAGAGCCCTGCGGCCTTCAAGCAACGGCATGGTTCCCCCTCGGTTGAAACAAGATGCGTCGAAGATGGCATGCGATGTTCAGCGAGGCAACAAACAGCCGCCAGAACCCGCACGCCGTCACAAAAAACCGATTGCGTGCTCCGGACGCTTTATGTCACGATTTCCAACAACGGTCGCCTGATGCAACCACGCAGGCGAAGATCGCGGGAGGGTTTCTTGAAACATATGAGGCTGTCGCCTTTGACGCGCGCCGCCGTTCTGGCAGGCGCAATCTGCTTCGGAGCGCCGCAGATCGTAGCCGCGCAGGAGATCGAGCAGGTCGTCATCGCAGGCGGCACCGATGTGGTCGGCCTCAACGGCATCGACGTCGTGGTGCTCCTGCCTGATCGCTCACTGCTCGATCATGTCTCCGACACGCTGACGCGCTGGGAATCACCCGGCAAGCTCGTGCCCTTCGTCGCCAAGAGCGTCACCAACATCGACCCACGCACATGGGAGGTCGAGTTGCGACAGGGCGTGAAGTTCCACAACGGCGAACCGCTCGACGCGGAGGCGATCAAGTTTTCGTTCCAGATGGTGATGGACCCCGCGAACAAATCGCCGTCCGCGCCGAACACCAATTATGTCGAGCGCGTCGAGGTGATCGACACCTACAAGGCGCGCATCGTCACCAAGACGCCGAACCCGATCGTGCCGAACCTGCTCGCCAATCTGCACATGATGCCCCGCAAGTATATTTCGGAAGTCGGTGTGGACGGCTATCGCAAGAAGCCGATCGGGACCGGCGCCTACAAGTTCGTCGAACATATTCGCGACGTGCGCCTCGTGCTCGAAGCCAATCCCGATTACTGGGGCGGCAAGCAGAAGGTGAAGCGCATCGTCTACCGCCCGATCAAGGAAGATTCGGCGCGCGTCGCCGCTCTGCTGACGGGCGAAGTGGACATTGCGTTGCGCATTCCGCCCGAACTCGCGCCCAGCGTGAACCAGTCGCGCAATGTGTCATCGGTGACGATCCCGAGCGCGCGGTCGTTCGTGCTGCTGTTTTCGCAGGTGAACCCGGCCTTCGCCACCAACAACGAGAAACTACGCGAAGCGATCAGCTATGCGATCGACCGCGACACGCTGAACAAGAGCATTCTGGTGAACACGGGCGCGCCAGCCGTCTGGTTCAACCCGCTGACGTTCGGCATTCATCCCGATCTGAAGCCGATTGCTTATGACCCGGAGCGGGCGAAGAAAGCGCTGGCGGAAGCCGGCTTTCCCAACGGCCTCGAACTGACGCTCGACTCGCCCAACGGCCAGTACGTGAAGGATCTCGAACTCGCCGAAGGCGTCGCGGGCCAACTCGCCAAGATCGGCATCAAGGTGAAGGTCGAGCCATTCGAATGGGGCGTATTCCTGAAGCGCGTCTTCAGCCACACCACGAACCAGCTTGTGCTGGTGGCGTGGGGCGACGCCATCGGCGATCCGGCCGCGCACAACAGCCTCTTGATGGATTCGCGCGGGACGTGGTCGCAGAATCGCATGCCCGAGATGGACAAGCTGCTCGATCAGATCGCCAGCGAGATGGACCCCGGCAAGCGCGCGCAACTGATCCGGCAGGAGCAGGAAATGATCCGGGCGAAATTCCCGGCCGCCTATCTGGTCCAGATGGGCGACATCTATGGCCGCTCGAAGAAAGCCGAGTGGTGGCAGCCGCGCGGCGACGAGAAGGTCTGGCTGTTCCAATCGACCGCGCCGAACTGATCGGCGCATGTTCGAGGGCGGGACCGCGCGCCCCGCCCAATAGGCGCAAAACGATCACGCGTCGTAGGTGCCGCGATAGTGGATCTGCGTGCGTCGCAACGTCCGCGGCTCGGCGCCGTTGAACGGCATCCGCGCATGCTGCGACAGGCAATTGTGCCAGACGATCAAATCGCCCGGCCGCCATGTATGCGCATATTCGAACTCGGGATGCGAATTGACGCAATCCCAGACTTCGTCGAACAGCTTCTTGCCGTCCTCGGGCGATATTCCGTCATAGGCCGAAATCGTCGTGGGCGACGCGAGCAGCGACTGACGGCCGCATTCAGGGTCTGTCCACACGTAGCTGTGCCACGCCCGCGGCTGTTCATCCTTGCTCTTGGACGGATCGTGCGGCGGCGTCAGATCGCCATCGAACAGATTGCGGACCTTGTCGCATCGCGCCCGCAAGTCTGCTGGCAGGCATTCGAGCATTGAAATCGCATTTCGGAACTTGGTTACGCTGCCCGACGGCGGAATTTCGATTCCGTACAGCGCCAGAGCTTTCAGCGGCAGATCGAAGAAGCAATGATCCTGATGATAGAGCAGTTCGACGTCGCCCAGAATGCCATCGGGTCGCGCGTTTGACACAAATTGCGCCATCGGCACCGCCACCGGCACGCTGTACTTGGTGCGCAACCGAACGTCGCCGAACAGATTGCCGAAATTGGTCTGATCGTCCGCGCTCACGCCGGGCTGGCGGATCAGCAGCAGCAGATGTTTTTCGAAAGCCGCCCGCAATTCATTCGCGGTCGCGTCGTCGATCGGCTTCGTCACGTCGACGCCTTTGACTTCGGCCCCAATATGCGCGGAGAGTGGGATCACTTCCATCGACAACCTCCCGATATTTGTTTCGCTCGGCGATGGCGCCGGTTCAGATGCAGAATGATAGCGCAGCGAGCGCGATGCGCAATGGTTGAGCGCGAAAAGTCGCATCCGAGAAACCAGCATGCTATCAGGCGCGGATCATATGAGGATCGTCATGCGCCCTGCCCTCGCGATAGCCGCTCTCGCGCTTCTGGCCGCTGCGCCCGCCGCGGCCGATGACCTCGTCAAGGTCGGGGCGCTGTCGATTTCGGCCGCATGGTCGCGCGCGACGCCCAAGGGCGCGCCTGTGGGCGGCGGCTATTTGACGATCAGAAACGACGGCGCAAGTCCTGACAGGCTCGTGGCCGCCAGCACTCCGGTTTCGGTGAAAGTCGACATTCACCAGATGCGCATGGATGGCAGCGTCATGGTGATGCGCCCTGTCGCAGGCGGAGTCGAAATCCCGCCCGGCCAGACGGTGACGTTCGAACCGAACGGTTACCACCTGATGCTAGAAGGGCTGAAGCAATCGCTGGCCGAAGGGCAGACGCTGCCGGTGACGCTGACGTTCCAGAACGCCGGAACCGTCAGCGTCGACTTCGCCATCGGCAGCATTGGGGCGCGTGGGCCAGCGGCTACGATGCAACATCCGCACATGAACGCGCCCGCAGGCGCGCCCATGCATCAGCATTGAGGGAAGCGCGCCCGCCTCAGCGGTGCGCCACCACCGTGTCGACAAGCGCCGGCTTGCCGGATTTCACCACTTCCAGAGCGCGCAGCAGCGCGGGGCGAATGTCCTCCGGCTTCTCGATTGGGCCTTCGCCCCAGACGCCCATGGAATGCGCCAGCTTGGCGAAATCGGGCTCCGGTCCGTAGAGGTCCATGCCGATATGGGCCTTCTTCTCGTCGGTGCCGCGCAGCCGCGCCATACGGATCTGGTGTTCCCAGTCGTTGAAATAGGCGCGGTTGTTGTTCATCACGATCAGCATCGGGATTTCGTACTTCGCCGCCACCCACAACGCGCCCGCGTCGAACATCAGGTCGCCGTCCGGTTGCAGGTCGACCACGATGCGCTTGTGTTTCTTGTGCGCCAGCGCGACGCCGATCGACATGCCGATCTGCGTCGAGGTGCCGAGTTCGACGCCCGGATGCCGATAGGGCTTGTCGAAATTCCAGATCTTGCGCACGCGCGTCTTCAGCGTGTTGGCGGTGAGCACCCAGTCTTCGTCCTTGATGACGTCCCAGACCTCGCAGGCGAGGCGCGGCACGGTGATCGGCGAGGCGTCCCAGTCCTTGCGCGCCTCCTCCTGCCATTTGGCCCAGGTCTCGTTGTGGCGCTTCGTCACCTTCGCGGTGCGCTCGCGGACCTTGGCCTGCAGGTTTGAATCCGCTGCGATGCGTTCGCGCAGCATGTCGGTCAGCACCGGCACGCCGAGCGCCGTATCGCCCAGCGCCCGCACCGAACAGGGCTGCATGCGGCAATAATCCATCGCCCACTTGCTCATGCCGATTTCGCCGAAACCAATCTCGACCCAGTCCGCATCGGCCTTCACCACCGGCACGACTTCGCGTGTCGTCGACTCGAGTTCGCGCGTCGCCTTCTCGAAGTCCTTTACGTCGAGACCGCAGACCAGATCCACATCGCGCAGCGCGCCCTTGTCGAGGCTGATGCAGAGCGGATGCTGGTTGGGGAAGTTGAGCGAGTGGTTGATGTCCCACACGCCCGCTCCCACCGTGTCGGCGAGCTTGACGAGGCTGTCGAACCCGCCTTCGCGCCGGCCCATGTATTCCGCGATGAACACGGGATTGTCGGCCTTCAGCAGCTTGTCGGCGATCGACCGCAGCGCATTCGGATCAGGCATCATCCGCGACGGCGTCGGCACCGCGTAGGCGGGCGGCAATTCGACGTCCTGCGTCAGCGGCGCTTCCTGCAGGCCCGCGTCGTAGCACATGTAAATCGGTCCCTGCGGCTCGGTCGTCATGACCGAATACGCGCGCGCGAACGATTCCGGCACGCCGGCCAGCGCATAGGGCTGATAATCCCACTTGATATAGTCGCGGATGGCGTTGCCCTGCACGAGCGCCGTATGGGTCCAGTCGATGTGCGGGCGGCGCTTGCCTTCATCCATCGGGCCGGTCGCGCCCATGATGAAGATCGGTACGCGGTCGATGTAGGCGTAGTAGATCGCCATCGTGGCGTGCAGCATGCCGACGAGATTGTGCAGGATCACCGCCATCGGCTTGCCCGACGCCTTGGCGTAGCCATGCGCGATCTGCACCGCGATTTCCTCGTGCTGGCACAGCAGCATCGGCGGATCATTATTGCCGTAATTGATCAGCGAATCGTGCAAGCCGCGGAAGCTCGCGCCGGGATTGAGCGTGATGTACTCGAAATCGTAGCGCTTGATCAGGTCGACGATCACGTCGGACTGCCAACCGCGGTAATTGGCGTTCGTGTTGCGCGGCGGATTCTTGTCCGTCATTGGGGTTCCTCCGTCTGGCCGATTGCACGCCTTTGCTTTTACCATTGAAAAGGCGCGCCGGAGGCCCGGCGCGCCAATTTTACACACCCCTGCGTCGAGGGTCAGCGCGCCCGGTCGTCGGTCGCCAGCAGGTCGCCGGTCTTCTTCACGATGTCCTTCGGCGTGTCGTAAGCTTCCTGCACAATCTTCTGCAGGACATCGCCCGGCACCGCCGTGATCTCGAGCTTCAACTTGTCGGCCTCGGCGAGGAATTCCTTGTCCTTCATCGTGTCCATGAAGGCCTTGCGCAGGACCGCGATCCGGTCCGCCGGCACGCCCGGAGGGGCCAGGAACGGACGGCCCAACACCTGACGGGCGAAGATCAGCTTGAAGATGAGCTTCTGCTCTTCGGTCTTGGCCAGATCCATAATCAGCGGCACGTCCGGCAGATCCTCGTGCTTGGCGAGCGACAGCTGCACCAGCACGTTGATCTTCTTGTCCTTCAGCCAGCCGGCCTGCGTCGACTTCACACTCGACCATGACCAGCCGCAGCGGCCGCGCACCTCGCCGCGCTCCATCGCCAGATTGACCTCGTTGCCGCCCGGATAGCCGACGACGAGCTTCATCTTGGTGCCCAGCACGGCGTTAATCACGCGCGGGAACTGATCGGTGTCGGCCGAGCCGCCCGTGCCTCCGACGATCATCTCCTTCGTGAGGAGATCTTCGAACTTCTTGATGCCCGAGGTGGCGTCCCACGACACGCAGACGCTCACTTCGTCATTGGCGCTGCCGACCCAGTTGAACTTGGTGCCGTCGAACTGCGCGCCCGGCAGGCCGAACAGAGTGTCGAACGCGATGCCGCGCGCCACGACGCCGATCGCTGTCCCGTCCTTCGGGGCGACATTGTAGATGTAGTTGGCGGCCCGAAGGCTGCCCGCGCCATCCATGTTCTTGACGACCACATTCGGGTTGCCCGGAATGTGTTTGCTCATGAAGCGCGCGACCACGCGGCCGTAGACGTCGTAGCCGCCGCCGGTTGAATAGCCGATGTACATGTCGACGTTCTTGCCCTTGTAGAAATCGGCGGGCGCCTGCGCCTGAGCCGAAAGGACCGGCAACAGGAAGGCCGAGAGGGCGAAAAGGGACGTTCGTTCGATGCGCATGAATAGCTCCGATCAGAAACTCGTCCGGCCCGTCGGGCCGGATCGCCCCGCCGCACTATGGCGGCCTTCCGGCAATTGCGGCGCAAAATAGGGCGGCGGCCGCGGGTTCACAAGGACGGCGGCTGCGACGGAACGTCAGCTTGGCCGCATTTCTTGCGCGAGATCGGCTTCGACCTTAAGGCTTCTGCGGATTTCGGACGTCTTGGTGAATGGAAACTTCAGCGGATACGGATTGCATCGTGGTCGGCGCCGGCGTCGTCGGGCTGGCGATCGCCCGACGTCTGGCGATGGCTGGACGCGAGGTCATCGTGCTCGAATCCGAGGGCCATATCGGCGGCGGAATCTCTTCGCGCAACAGCGAGGTCATCCACGCCGGGATCTATTACCCGAAGGATTCGCTGAAAGCACGCTTCTGCGTCGAGGGACGCGCGGCCCTCTATGACTTCTGCGCCAGCCACGGCGTGCCGCACCGCCGCTGCGGCAAGATTCTGGTGGCCGCCAGCGAGGACCAGCGCGATCAGGTGCTGGCCATTCAGGCGAAGGCCGCCGCCAATGGCGTCGCCGACCTGCGCCTGATCGACCACGCCGAGATGAAAGCCATGGAGCCGGAGGTCGAAGGCCTCATCGGACTGCATTCGCCCTCCACCGGCATCGTCGACAGCCATGCGCTGATGCTGGCCCTGCAGGGCGACGCCGAGTCGCACGGGGCCATGATGGCGTTCCACTCCAGCGTCGATAGCGGCTGCGCCGAAAATGGGCGCATACGGCTTGAGATTTCCGGCGACGAACAGACCAGCCTGACAGCCAATCTTCTGATCCTGAGCGCCGGCCTGTCCTCGCCCCGCATTGCGCGTGCGATCGCCGGCGTGCCGTCCGCCACGATCCCGGCGAGCCGGTTCGCCAAAGGCAATTATTTTTCCCTGTCGCGGCGCGCGCCGTTTTCGCGCCTCGTCTATCCTGTGCCAGAGCCCGGAGGGCTTGGCACGCATCTGACGCTCGATATGTCCGGCCGTGGCCGCTTCGGGCCGGACGTCGAATGGCTGACGACCGATGACGAGCGTACGATCGACTACCGGGTCGATCCCGCGCGCTCCGACAAATTCTATAGCGCGATCCGCCGCTACTGGCCGGGCCTTCGCGATGGCGAACTGGCGCCGGATTATTCCGGCGTCCGGCCCAAGCTCTCAGTCCCCGGCGAGCCCGATGCCGACTTCCTGATTCAGGACCACCACACCCACGGCGTCGCCGGCCTGATCGCCCTCTACGGCATCGAAAGTCCGGGCCTCACGTCTTCGCTTGCAATCGCCGATCATGTCGCGCACATCGCGCTGAACAACTGAACCTCCGACCGGACCAGACCATGAGCGCTCCCCAGATCAGATACGACGTCGAAGCCGGTGTCGCGCGACTGACCATCGACCAGCCCGCGAAGTTCAATGCGATGACGTTCGACATGTGGCTGGCGATGCCGGGCCTCGTGGCGCGCGCCGACGCCGACGAGAATGTGCGGGTGATCGAGGTGACGGGCGAAGGTCCCAAGGCGTTCTGCGCCGGCGCGGACATTTCGCAGTTCGGCGACAAGCGCAACGATCCGGACTCCGTGAAAGCCTACGAGGCCGCCGTCACGGCCGGCATGCAATCGCTGATCCGCGCCCGCAAGCCATCCGTCGCGGTGATCCGCGGCGTCTGCTTCGGCGGCGGACTGGCGCTGGCGCTGTGCTGCGATCTGCGCCTCTGCGACGGCGGATCGCGCTTTCGCATTCCGGCCGCACGCCTCGGGCTGGGCTACGCCTATTCGAACATTGAATCGCTGGTGCACAAGATCGGCGTGGGGCCTGCGTCCGATCTGCTGCTGTCAGCCCGCATCGTGGATGCACGCGAAGCGGAGCGGCTCGGCATCGTCAACAAATGTTGGACAGACGCGTTCGACGATGAAGCCCGCGCCTATATCAAAAACATGGCCGAAAATGCGCCGCTGACGCTCGTGGCCATCAAGCGCGCCTTCGTGGAACTCGCACGCCCCTATGCGGAGCGCGACAAGGCCGCAGCCGACGCGCTGGTGAAAGCCTGCTACGGGAGCGCTGACTACAAGGAAGGTCAGGCGGCATTCGCGGCGAAACGCACGCCCGTGTTTCAGGGCCGCTGACTACTGGCCGCCGTCCACCATCACCACGCTGCCTGTCACGAACGACGAGCGGTCGCTGGTGAGAAACAGGATCGTGCTCGCCACTTCCTCGGCGCGGCCAGCGCGCTTCATGGCGTAATACTCGGTTTCCTTCACGAGGATTTCGTCGGTTGGCCGAGTGCGGCGAACCATCGGGGTGTCGATCAACCCCGGATTGACGACGTTGACACGGATCTTCGGCCCGAACTCCTGCGCCATGACGCGCGACAGCGAAATGACGCCTGCCTTCGAGGCCCCGTAGGCGGCGCGGCGCTTCGACGCCCGCACGCCGATGCCGGACGAGACATTCACGATCGTCGCCGCCGGCTGCTTCTGTAAGTACGCCACGGTTGCGCGGCAAACCAGAAACGGCCCGGTCAGATTGATGTCGAGCACGCGGCGCCAATCTTCCGTCGTGGTCTCCATCAGCAGCGCGGAAAAGCCGATGCCGGCCGCGTGAACCAGCCCATCGACGCCGCCGAGAAAAGCGTTGGCCTTGTCCAGCGCCGCCGCAATGCCGGCTTCGTCCGTCACGCTGCAGGGTAGCGCCAGTCCGCCGGTCGCAGACGCGACCTCCGACAGCAGGACTTCGTTCGTATCGAGAAGCGCCAGCCGCGCCCCCTCGCGGGCGAACAGCAGGGCCGTCGCGCGGCCAATGCCTGACGCTGCACCGGTGATCAGGATGCGGCGTCCGCTCAGGGAGTTTTCGCCGGGTTGGCCGAGATTCGGCACGTCGATCCCCTCAGTAATAGAAGCCGTTCATGATGGCCTCGTTGAACAGGTTCGCCACCGCCGGCGCGATGCCCTGCGGGAAGTTCGGCTCGGCCTTGTAGTAGACGTGCACGCCCGCGCCGAACTGCGTCGCCCGCACCTTCGGGGCCGGACTCAATTCCGCGAACATCGGCAGAATGATCTCGTTGTAGGCCTCCGGCGAATTGTCGCGGCTGTCCTTCGAGTTGATATAGAGGATCGGCGGGATCGGCTTCGCGCCGGGACTCATGTCGTAATAGCAATAATTCAGATAGCGCTTCACCAGCGCTTCCGTCGCGCTTGCATCCATGCCAAGGCGCGCAGCCGCAGCGCGCGCGCCGGCTTCCAGCGACGCGCGCACATTGTGCGTGACGATGTATTCAGCCTTGAAATTCGGCCTTATCTTGGCGCGCCCCCAGGCGTCGAGCACATCTTCCATCAGCCAGGGCAGGCGCATCAGCGCCGTCGGCCCTTCACGGCCGAGCGCTTCGGGGCCGGCGTAGCGGGCGAGATCGCGCCATGTGCGGATGTAGAGTTCGTTGAACGGATCGAAGCGCGGAGCCGGCTTCGACGTTACGCGATCATATGTGCCGATCTTGCCCATCGCGCCCGACCAGTCGTGTTTCACATCGTTGATGAAGCCGATCGGGGCAGTCTCGACTTCCGCCTGTCCGGCGACGTTGGGAATCCGCTGCGTGATGTAGGCGGAAAACGCGCCGCCGGTGGAATGCCCATTTGTGAAGATCGCCCAGTCGCCAACCGGGAAATGACGGCGGCACGCCTCGATCATGCCGTCCTCGAACGCCACCGGCCATGCCGCCATGCGATCGTAGAATCGTGACCCCGGCTTGGCGCGCGCCAGCGTGCGCGTGCCGTAGCGTCCGCGCATCGAGGTGTCGCTGATCACGTCGTACTGGTCTCGCGTGATGATCTCGCCCTCCGCCCAGATCGGCGTGCGCACGCTGCCGTCCGGCGAGATCGTGTCGCCCGGCCAGTCGCGCTTGGGGTCCGACAGGTAATGACGTCCGGGAAACGTCATCGCCATCGCCTTGTGGCCGTACTTGCCGGCCAGAAGCTTCGCCAGCGTGGACATGGACTTGAAGTCGCCGCTACCTCCGTGCAGCAGCAGAAAGCCGGTCTTGCGTCCATCCGGTCCGCGCGTGGCGCGCGCCGGATCGGCCGGCTCCGTGACATAGACGCCGATGTCCCACGGCAGGCCGAGCGACTCGATGCGAAACACATCTTCCGTTTCCTTCAACGGAATGTCCGTCATTCCGCGCGTCGCTTCCGATGAAGCGAGCACGTCATCGTAAGGATAGAAGGTCTTCGGTTCCCAGCCTGTCGTCATGTTCATTCTCGTTCTGCGCCGGTCGCCCGGATGATGAAATTCAGAGAGCGGCCGGCGCGGACTCGTTGGCCCGGAAACAGGCGACGCGATGGCCCGTTTCGATCACGTCCAGCGTCGGCTCGCTGTTTGCGCAGGATGGTTGCGCTCGCGCGCAGCGAGCATAGAACGAGCACCCGCCCGGCGCAGCAGGCCGCAGCGTCGCAGCCACATCAGCCTTGCCGCGTCCCACCCGATCGCCGCGATGATCAATCTTCGGCAAAGCGCTGAACAGCAGCTGCGTATAAGGATGCAACGGCGCGGCGAAGAGCGTCTCGGCCGGCGCTTCTTCGACGATGCGGCCGCGATACATCACCGCCACATAGTCGGCTAGATAGCGGATCACATTCAGATCGTGCGAGATCAGCAGATAGGTGAGGCCGAACTTGGCCTGCACATCCGCCAGAAGATTCAAGATCTGCGCCTGAATCGACAGGTCGAGCGCTGACACGGGTTCGTCCGCCACAATGAAGCTCGGCGACACTGACAGTGCGCGCGCAATCGCCACGCGCTGACGCTGGCCGCCGCTAAGCCTGTGCGGAAACACCTCGATATGACGCGGCGCGAGGCCTACCGAGGCGATCAGTTCCTTCAGCCGTTCCTCGATCTGCGCAGCGCCGATCATGCCGCCGGCCCGCAGGCCTTCGCGGACGGATTCGCCGACCGTCATGCGCGGATTGAGCGACGCGAACGGGTCCTGAAACACAATCTGCATCTTTCGGCGCAGGGCGCGCGACGCATGACCGTCCGATTCCAGAACCTCGTTGCCTTCGAACAGCACCGATCCACTCGTACGCGAAACGAGATCGAGGATCACGCGTCCCAACGTCGATTTGCCGGACCCGGATTCGCCGACCAGCCCGATCGTCTGCCCCTTGCGGATGACGAGGCTCACGCCATCGACGGCGCGCGTGACTTCCTCGCGCCCGAAGAACGGCAATCCGCGCCTGCGCACGAAGTGCTTGTGCAGATCGATGACCTCCACCAGACGCTCGCTGGTCTTGGCCTCTGGAATTGCCACGTCGCTCATGCCCGATCCTCGAACAGCAGGCAGCGGACTTCGTGCCCCGCATTGATCTCGCGTATCGCGGGCTCGACAGTTTCGCAGGACGCCATTTTGGCCGGACAGCGCGGCGCGAACGCGCACCCCTTCCGCTCGCCGGTGATGACAGGCGGCAGACCGGTGATCGGCTTCAGCCTACCCTTTGAAATATGCGCGCGCGGCATCGAACCGAGCAGCGCCTTCGTGTAGGGGTGCAACGGGTTCGACAGCAGTTCGTCGGTGCTGGCCGTCTCGACGATCTGGCCGGCGTACATCACCGCGATGCGATCGCAGTGCTCTGCGAGCAGCGCCAGATTGTGGGTGATGAGCAGAATCGCAGCGCCGATGCCGGCGCGCAATTCCTCGATCAACGACAGAATCTGCTTCTCGATCGTCACGTCGAGCGCCGTGGTCGGCTCGTCGGCGATCAGCAGATCGGGCGAACAGGCCAGCGCCATCGCAATCATCACGCGCTGACGCATGCCGCCGCTGAATTCGTGCGGGTAGGAATTGCAGCGCTTCGCCGGATCGTTGATGCCGACACGCGTCAGCAGTTCGATGGCCTTTTCACGGGCCTGCGCTTCGTTGAGCCCGGCGTGCTGCCGCAGCGGCTCCGACAATTGATCGCCGATGGTGAACACCGGGTTGAGCGACGTCATCGGATCCTGAAAGATCATCGCGATCCGGTCGCCACGCAGATCCTGCATGCGCTGATCGGATGCGCCGGTGATGTCCTCGCCCTTGAAGCGAACGCGGCCGCCCGCAATGCGCCCCTGAAGGGGCAGCAGGCGCATGATGGAAAACGCCGTCATCGACTTGCCGGACCCGGATTCGCCAGCGATGCCAAACACCTCGCGCGCGCGGATGACGAAGCTCACGCCATCCACGCCGCGCACTTCGCCGCCCTTCACGCCGATGCGCGTGTGAAGGTCCTCGACTTCGAGGGTGACGTCGTTCGCCTCGACCATGCCAGTCAGCAGCCTCTAGAGTTGCAGTTTCGGATCGAGATAGTCACGCAGCCAGTCGCCGAACAGATTGACGCCGATGACCGTCAGTGTGATCGCAAGGCCCGGCAAGGTCGCCAGCCACCACGCCACCACCAGATAGGTCCGTCCATCCGCCAGCATGCCGCCCCACGAGGGAACCGACGGCGGCACGCTGAGGCCCAGAAAGCTCAGCGCGGATTCCGCCACAATCGTCTGCGCCACCGAGAAGGTCGCGATCACGATCACCGGCGCGAACACGTTGGGCAGAACATAGCGCCACATGATCTTGACGGGGCCGAACCCGAGCGCCTTGGCGGCGAGCACGAATTCCTTTTCCTTCACGGACAACGCGCCGCTGCGCACCACGCGCGCATACGTCACCCATTGGGTCAGCGATAGCACGATGATGATGTTGATCAGGCCGCTGCCCAGAACCGCCAGCACCGAGATGGCGATCAGGATGTAGGGCAGCGCGAGCTGCACGTCGCACAGGCGCATGATGGCGCTGTCGATTCGGCCGCCGATGTAGCCGGCGATCAGCCCCAGCGAAACGCCGATCGTGCCGGCAATCAGCGACGCGACGCTGCCAACGAGCAGCGAAACGCGTGCGCCGTAGATCAGCCTGCTGAAGATGTCGCGTCCGAGTTGATCGGTGCCGAACAGATGATAGCGGCCGTCCGCCGTCGTTGTGAACGGGCGCGCAAGCCTGCCGAGCAGGTTCTGCGATCCGGGATCGTAGGGCGCGAGCCACGGCGAAAAGATCGCGCTGAGCACGATCAACCCGACCACGATGGCGCCGAACATCGCCTTGCGGCTGCGCAGCATTTCGCTCAGGAAACTGTCGCGCTCCATCACCGCCTCGCGAAGGAGATGCGTGGATCGAGCCACGTATAGAGCAGATCGACGGCGAGATTGATCAGCACGAAAAATACCGAACTGATGAGAATGACCGCCTGCGCCACCGGATAATCGCGTCCGGAAATCGCCTGGACCGCCAACAGGCCGACGCCCGGCCACGAGAAGACGGTCTCGATCACCACCGTTCCGCCCAGCAGAAACCCAAGCTCAAGGCCGATCACTGTGACGATCGGCAACAGGGCGTTCTTCAGCGCATGCTTGTTGATGACGCGCCATTCAGGCAAGCCCTTTGCGCGCGCGGTGCGGATATAGTCCTCGTTCAGCACTTCCAGCATGCAGGAGCGCACGAGACGCGCGTTTCGGC
>CANJEY010000050.1 GCA_947472615.1 Beijerinckiaceae bacterium | reverse complement strand
TTGGAGGCCTCGGAGGGAATCGAACCCCCGTACAAGGATTTGCAGTCCTCTGCGTAGCCACTCCGCCACGAGGCCGTCCGGCGATCCGGGATCGCGCATTGGGTCAATATCAACGGGCGGGCGTGGCGGCAAGCCGCGGACCAAAGTTTCCTTAAGCAAATTGCACGAGCGCGAATTTCGGCCTTTGCAAGCCGGAATGTCGCTGCTATATGCCCTGCAACCGCCGCGCGGCGTGTTCCCTGATAGCTCAGTTGGTAGAGCATTCGACTGTTAATCGAATGGTCGCTGGTTCGAGTCCAGCTCAGGGAGCCATTCTTTCAGCGCACCCTTTCGACGGAATCGCCGGCCGGCTCTTCCAAAGGCGCGGCGGACGTCGCATATGGAGCAGGTCCGGGATCCGAAGCGCCCGCGTACCGTGCATGAAAGGTCCCGACTGATGGAACAGAACCGCAACACGCCAGCCAACCCGCTCAGCATCCTGACCGAGCGCCGGAATCAGGCGCAGCAGTTCATGGAAAACCAGCAGCGCGGCGACAACTGGAAGGCGTCCGCGGCGTCCACGCTCGTCCCATTCAGCCAGATCCGCAATGGCCTGTGCCGCTGGCCGATCGGCGACCCCCACAATCTGGAAACGTTCCGGTTCTGCGGCTGCCCCTGCGCGGCCGAGATGAGCTATTGCACCACGCACCGCGACATGGCGCATACATCGAACAAGCCCAAGACGGCCCAGCCGCGGACCGCCGAGGCGGCCTGACGCCCCGGCCTTCGCCCCACTGCCGCCCGAATTGTTTGGCTTCTACACCGGCCGGCCGCTTTGGCCGGCCGCCGCGCGCCTGAACCCAGGCGACGATGGTCGCCATGGATTTGGCGTCCATATCCCGGTATGATGCAGGGTGAAGAATCTCAAGGATTTCAGTCCAACGGGCTGGAATCGGCGAGTCGTCGCCAGCCCCCTGCCCCGCCGGATGGTTTTGGCGACGCCCACAGCGATCGGACGTTGGATGAAGTTCAGTTCCCTGCCGATTTCGATCGAGAACGGCAAGCCGATAACGGCCTGGACGCGGTTCATGAGCCGCTATCCGGGGCTGACTACGGTCAAGCTGATGTTCATCCTGATGGTGGCGATCCCGTCGGCTTATTCGATGCTCTATTATGGCGTGATGGCGTCGGACCGCTACGTCAGCGAGACGCAATTCATTGTCCGGAGCATCAAGGCGCCGCGCATCGGCGGTCTTGATGCAATCTTCCGCACGTTCGGCATGTCGGCGTCCGACGACGACGCTTCCGCCGTGCAGGGCTATCTCGAATCGCGCGACGCGGTGCGCGATCTCGAATCGCGCGTGCCGCTGCGGCAGATTTTCGCACGTTCGCAGGGCGACCGGCTGGCGAGATTCCCCCGGCTGTGGCGGGGAGAAACGTTCGAGGCTCTGTACGAATATTATCTGGACCGCGTCCAGCTCATCAAATCGACACGCACCGGCATCAGCGAACTGCGGGTGGTGGCGTTCACGCCGGAAGACGCGCAGCTTGTCGCCCGCACGTTGCTGAAGCTGAGCGAGGAACTCGTCAATCGCATGAACGAGCGCGCCCAGAGCGACGCGATGACGACGGCTGAAAAGAACGTCGACCGCGCCCAGAAGAACGTGCTCGAACGGCAGGCCAAGATCACCGAATTCCGCAACCGCGAGCTGCTGGTCGATCCGACCAGCGAATCGCTGAAGGTGATCGAACTAATCGGCACGCTGACGTCGGACCTCGCCCTCACCTCGGCGCAGCTCGACCAGTCGCGAGCCTCAACTCCGTCCGGCCCAGGCATCCAGTCGCTGCGCGCCCGCGCCGCCGCGCTGCAGAATCAGATCAACGCCGAACAATCGAAGGTCGCAGGCAACAAGGATGCGCTGGCGTCGAAGATCTCGGAATATGAAGAGCTGGCGCTGGCGCGCGAATTCGCCGACAAGCAATTGATCTCCGCCTCGTCGAGCCTCGAAAGCGCCATTCAGGACGCGCGTCGCCAGCAGATCTATCTTGAGCCGGTTGTGTCGCCGAACCTGCCGGACGAGGCGACCGAACCGCGTCGCTTCCGGCTGATCATCACGACGCTGACCTTCTCGTTCACCTTGTTCGCCATGTGCTGGATCCTGTTCATCGGCGCGAAGGAACACGCCCATGGCTGACCGTTCGTCAGACGCGGTGACGCGCCATGTCTAGCACCACGACCACAGAGGCGACGCAGACGGAAGCGACCTTCGCGGGGCCAACCGCAGCGGGCGTTCCGCATCTGCGGGTGATCGAGCTGAAGCCGGCCGATTCGCTCGGCGATCTGTCGTTGCCGAACGATCCCTATTTCATCGACGAACCGCAGCCCGGCTGGTTCGGCCGCTGGGGCCTGTTCTTCTTCCTGTTCTTTCTGCCGACGCTGATCGGCGGAACCTATTATGGCTTCATCGCCAGCGACCAGTACGCGTCGGAAGCCAGTTATTATGTGCGCTCGTCCACATCTTCGGATTCCGGCGGGCCAATCGCGATTCTCAGTCCCTCCGGATCTTTCACGCGCTCGCAGGAGGATACGCACGCGCTGAACGAATATCTGCGCTCGCGCGATATGGTGGAGATACTCATCAAGGAAGATGGCCTGCGCGACATTCTTTCGCGGCCCGGCGCGGACTTCTTCGCCCGCTTCCCCAACATGTATTCAAAGGACAACAAGGAAGCGATCTTCAATCACTTCAAGCGATTCGTGTCGGTGTCGGTCGACGGATCGAGCGGCATCAGCACGCTGGAAGTGCGCGCCTTCAACGCGCAGGATTCGCAACGGCTGGCGATAGCGCTGCTGAAGCACGGCGAAACGCTGGTCAACAATCTCAACATGCGCGCCCAGACGGACGCGGTGCGGATCGCCGAAGCGGAAGTGAAGCAGGCCGAGAAGCGCCTTGAAGGCTTCCAGGAGCAGATGTCCGAATTCCGCAACCGCGCCATGGTGCTCGACCCAATCAAACAGTCGACAGCCATGCTGGCGGGCGTGACGAAACTGGCGACGGAAGTGTCGAGCCTGCAGGCGCAACTGGCGCAGATGCTGGCGACGGCGCCCAATTCGCCGCAGATAATGCCCATGCGCGAACGCATCAAGGCGATGCAGGGACAGGTCGAGGCGCAGCGCGCCCAGATCGTGGGCGGCGACCAGTCGATGAGCGCCAAGATCGTCGAGTTTGACCGCCTGACTCTGCAGCGTGAACTCGCCGTCAAGGCGCTGGCGTCGGCGTTTATTTCGCTCGAATCGGCCCGCCATGATGCGCAGAAGCAGCAACTCTATCTGGAAACCATCACCAAGCCGCACCTGTCCGATCAAGCGACCTATCCGAAGCGACTGATGATGATTCTGATCATCACGCTGCTGTCGTTCACCATGTACTGGCTCGTCAATTCGATTGTGACGATCATGAAGGAACATAAGCCGTGATCAGCTGGCCCGTCGTCAGCGATCAGTTGCGCGCGCTGACGCAGCGCAAGGCTTTCGTGCCGGGCAAGCTGGAGCGGCTCGACGCGCCGGTCGCGCCGCCGGTCGGCCGCCAGATCGTGCTCGACAGCATCGTCAAGGACTATCACACGCAGATCGGCACGCGCCGCATTCTGGACGGCATCGATTTCAGCATCGGGCCAGGCGAAAAGATCGCGGTGCTCGGCACCAATGGCGCGGGCAAATCGACGCTGGTGAAGATCATCGGCGGCGTTGAGCCGCCGACATCGGGGAAGATTCATCGCGGCCTGTCGATGTCTTGGCCAATCGCATTCGGCGGCGGTTTCGAAGCGCAGATGAGCGGCATGGACAACATCCGCTTCATCGCCCGAATCTATGGCGTGCCGTTGAAGGAAACCGTCGATTTCGTTGACGATTTCGCTGAACTCGGCCGCCTGCTCTACGTGCCGGTGAAGACCTATTCATCCGGCATGCGGGCGCGTCTGGCGTTCGCGCTGACGCTGGCGATCGACTTCGAGTGCTTCCTGATCGACGAGGTTATCGCGGTCGGCGACCAGCGCTTTCACCGCAAGTGCCACGACGCCCTGTTCGTGAAGCGCAAAAACTGCGCGATGATCCTCGTCAGCCACGACATCGGCATCATCCAGCAATATTGCGACAAGGCGCTGATCCTGAAGGCAGGCCGCGGCCGCGTCTTCACCGACATCGAATTCTCGCTGGATATCTATCGGACGTTGTGAGCGGCGCGCGGGCTTAGAACTTCCAGGCCTGAACGCCCGGATAATTGTTCCATAAGGCGCGCTCCTTGCCGCCGAGCTTCTCAAATGCGATGTCGAGAGCCGCGCGCGAATACAGGCTGATGTGGCCGTTGTCCGGCCCCAGATACCACCAGTCGCGGCCGGCTGCGCGATCGTACTCTGCCGTCTGAAAAGCGAACACACCGCCCGGCTTCAGCATCGACTTGATCGTCTCGAAACTTTTCATCGGGAACGGCAGGTGTTCGATCACCTCGCAAGCCACGATGATGTCGAACTTCTGCGTTACTGGCGCTTGGAGAAAGTATTCCGGCGCGAACTTTGGTGGAATGATGTCGCTTCCCCAAGCCTGCATCTGCAAATCGGCGCGCGCCTTTTCGACGAAGCCATTGGGGCCGCAGCCGAAATCCAGCACTGTCATTTCATTCGGCGGCAGTTTGGCGAGATAGTTCGACAGCATCACCAGCCGCAGTGTCTGCGTCACGCGGCCATACCAGTCTGGATCCTGACGTTCCCAATAGGTGTCGTCATAGACCTCGGTGTGATCGGCCTTGTCGAGGTGTGTCGAAAACAGGAAATTGCAGTTCGTGCATTCGAAATAGGGGCAATCGTCCGGGAGATCCGGGAACGGGTAGCCAGTTTTTTTCGACACCGGCATGGCGAAAACTTCCTTCGCCTCGCTGCCGCAAATCTTGCACGTCGTCATCGCAACCATCTGGAACCCTTTCCGGTGCGGTGCAATATCAGGTCGCCGCCGGGGTGTCCAGCGCGCGCAATTTCAATTTCCGACTGCCACACAGGTGTTTTCAGAAGAATGCCGGATCAGCGGTAGGGATCGTCCGCGTCCAGATAACGCCGCACATAGGCCTCGACGCCCGCTTCCAGCTCGGTCATCGGAGCCCCATACCCGGCAGACCGCAAACGCTCCATGCGCGCTTCGGTGAAATACTGATACTTGGCGCGGATGGCCACCGGCGTATCGACGAACCTGATGTCCGGCTCACGGTTCATGGCCCGGAACACGGCGTGAGTTAGGTCGGCGAACGAGCGCGCCTTGCCGCTGCCCAGATTGAAAAGACCGCTCGCCTGCGGATTGGCGTAAAGCCAGAGCATCACATCGCAGACGTCATCAACCCAGACGAAATCGCGCATCTGGCCGCCATCCGGATATTTCGGATTGTGAGAGCGGAACAGCGTCGCCGGCTGTCCGGCGCCGATCTGCTTGTGCAGTTGGGACACGACCGATTGCTGTCCACCCTTGTGGTACTCGTTCGGGCCGTAAACGTTGAAGAATTTGAGCCCTGCCCATTGCGGCGGCCGGTGCGCGCCCGCTTCCGTCATCTGGGTGATGCGAAGGTCGAAGACCTGCTTCGACCAGCCATAGGCGTTCAGCGGCCGCAGACGGCGCAGCGACTCGTGGTCCTGCAGGTCGTCGAAACCCTGCGTTCCGTCGCCATAGGTGGCGGCCGACGACGCGTAGATAAAGCGCACCCCGTTGCGGGCGCACCAGTCCCACAGCGCCAGCGGCAGCGCAAAATTCGTCCGCAGCACGAGATCGCCATCGGTGGCGGTCGTTTCCGAGATCGCCCCCATGTGGAAAATGGCCGAGATCGAGGAGGCGTTGCGGTCAAGGAAGCTGAAGGCATTTTCGGGCTCGACCAGCGCCGCCAGCCGGCGGTTGCGCAGATTGCGCCACTTGTCCGCATGTCCGAGCCAGTCGATGACCGCGATTTCGTCGAATCCGGCCTCTTCCAGCCGGGCGACCAAAACGGAGCCGATGAAGCCCGCGCCTCCGGTCACCACGATCATCTGGCACTCCTTCGTTCGACGCCTGCTCGCCTTGCGGCGGCGTTATAGGCCGCTGACCCGACCGCGTCCACACACCGCATGGCCTCAGGCGGCGCGCGATTTGCCAAACTGAAGCTTTTGCGTAGTGTGCGCGCGCCTTGCCTGCCCGCGCGCCCGGCGCATCGGACGGGGAAATCTGGATTCGATGGCGCGCCGGATGGGCGCGCGGAGTGACAGGTCTATGCTCACGCATGTGCGGAATTTCATCAGGGAGATCGTTCAGGGTCAGACCGAGCGCATCGTGCCGGACATCGCCGCCCATATCGCCGCTGTTCGGCAGGACAGCGCGCACTACGCGGCCGAACAGGCGGCCGGCCGTCAGGAGACCCACGCCCGGATCGACGAGCTTCGCCGCGAAATCGGCTGGCTGCAAAGCGAACTCGCCTTCGTGAAGAACCGACAGGCGGTCTATCTCGGGCAGGACGTGGCCATGACGTGGCTGCCGGACGAGTCCCTCGTCTACGTGAATTCGACCGACGAAGGCTGCCCGGCGAACTTCATCGGCGGCGGCATTTACGAGGAAGACAACACACAGGTTCTGTTCAGCTTCTTCAATCCCGACGGGTTGATGCTCGACATCGGCGCCAATCTGGGCGTGTTCTCATTGCGCGCAGCCGAATGGCTGAACAACGCGCGCGGCAGGATCATGGCGTTTGAGCCGCATCCGGGTGTCTGCGCCTTGTTCCGGCGCTCAACCTACCAGAACGGCTATCTGGCGCGGATCGATATCCGCAACGTCGCGCTTTCGGATCAGGCCGGGTCCGTGAAGCTCTTCTACCCGGCGCACCATATCGGCGGCGGCGGCCATGTGGTCGAAGGGCCGAATGCCGTCACGGTAGACGCGGAGCTTCAGGTGCTCGACGACCTGATCCCCACCGGGACCTTCGACGTCGCCAAGATCGACGTCGAAGGCAATGAATTGTCGGTTCTGCGCGGCATGCGCAAGTTGATCGTCCGCTCGCCGAAGGCCGCGATCCTGTTCGAGAAACTTGCGCCGAATTCGCCAATCGACCGCGACCTCTGGACCTTTTTCGAAGATCTGGGCATGTCGTTGTTTGCGATCGAGGGAAACGCCATGCTGAGGCCTCTCGACGAAGCTGCGTTCCGGGCGTTCGGCGGCTATGTGACGGCGACGCGGCCCAAGCGGCTTCAGGGCCTGCTCGATCGCCGGTTCGTCGACATCAACTGGCAGATCTTGCAGTTCCATGACGGCAAACCGTCGGATCTGGCCTCTCCCAGCCGCAAGGTCGCCGCCCAGCCCGGCGCTGTTCTGTTCAACGGCCCATACTGGCACCTGCCCAGGGGCCGCTACCGGATTTCGATTATGGGCGGCCGCACCGGCGATCTCAGGCTGGAGCTGTCCGAGCGGTTTGGGCGGTTGGTCCAGACCGTCGAACTGCCGGAGGGCGCTGAATGCGCCGAATTCGTCACACGCTACGATCTGCAGAAATTCGAAATTCTGGCGCGCGCCGGGAGCGCGGGGCCGGCTACGGTCGACCTGTCGTCCGTCCGGTTGCAACGCTTCTGATGCTCGCACTGCGGGCGATTTAAGTAGAATGCGTCCGGCTTCGGGAGTATCTAGGCCCCGAAATGACGGACCCGCCGGGCGGGTTCGCAGCAGCCGACCCAAACGCTCCGCCTTTCGCCGCCAGACGGGCGCGACGGTGGATTGCAGGGCATCGCGCCGCCTTTGCGAATGGAACGAGGCAGGATGACGGACGTCAGGACCGAAGCCGGGCCCGGAGTGGCGCATGCGCAGGACTTGGACGAAAGCCTTCAGCTCCTGCAGCGCTACGGCTCGAACGAGTTCAGCGCCGCCGAACGCCTCATCGTCATTTTCTCCCGCCAGCCGCACACCATTTCGGGCTTTCCGCGGGTGCGGCCGTCCGACTGTCAGCGCATCACGGATGCGCTCGACGCCGCGCTCGCCGCCAATTCCATGCTGTTCAAGGATCCGGTCGCGGCGGAGCGCTTCGAGGCGGTCGTCGAAGCCTATTCGAGGACCGACGTGCGCGCGTACGCCAGCGAGTACCAGCGCGTCCTGACGCTGCGCGCCCGCACCCGCCTGCTGCGGCTCGACATGCAAGGCGCATCGGCGATCGTCGCGCCTCTCGCCAACAAGCCTTACGCGATCGAACAGGACGTGCTGCGCACGGCCGACATCTATGAAATCGACCTGCAATGTCTCAATGCGCGCGGCGACTTCGACGAATGCGCCCGGTTGGCGATGTGGCGTACGGTCAATCTGATCCAGCGTCAGCCGAAGTTGGCGTGGACCCTTGGCTGGCGGTTCGCGCGCTACATTGGCGTACGAGCGAAGACACATAAGCAGACGGGCTTCATCGCGGCCGTCGTCTGGTTCTGGGCGCATCTGTTGTCGCGCAGTCAGGTGCGGCGCGGCACGCCGCTGCGGCGCAAGATTTCGGGATATTTCTCCCAAGCCTATGGGTTTTGTCTTGGCTACAATCTGCTGCTGCTGTCGTTCTTCGACATCCCGATCCCGTGGCGAAAGAATACCTCGCGGACGCGCGATATTTTCGTCACGCGCGCCATGGGCGGTCTTGGCGACCTGATGATGATGACGCCGGGATTGCGCGCGCTGTCGAAGCGTCACGGCGCGCCCGTCAAGATGGTCGTGCCGAAGAAGTTCTTCGACGTGTTCGCCAACAACCCCTACGTCGAGTTGGTGGACATGGACGGACCGCCGGTCGATCTGCAGAATTGCCGCCAATGGTTCAATCTGTCGCTGTGTCCCGCCACCGCCTATGAAGCCCCGATCCGGCCTTACACAAAGAAGGGCCGCGTCGAACTGTTCGCGGCCGGCCTCGGCGTCGGCCTGAAGGAACTCAACCGCCATGGCCAGCACGTCGAGATCAACCTCGACGACGAGCAGCGTAGCTTCGTCACCAATTTCCTCCTCGACAAGGACATCGGCAAGCGGCCGATCATCGGCGTGCAGCCCTTCTCGCGCGAAATCTACCGCAATTACCCTGCCATGAATGCCGTGATCCGCGATCTGGCGAAGGATTACGACGTCGTGGTATTTCACCACCTGAAAGATGGCTATCCGACCGGGCCGAACATTCATTCGACCGCTTCGTTCACGCTGAAACAATCGTTCGCGATGGCGTCGTGCCTCGATGTGCTCGTCAGCGTCGATTCGAGTTTTCTTCACGCGGCGTCGGCGTTCGACATTCCGGTCGTGGCGCTGTTCGGGCCAATCGACGGGCATATCAGGACAAAGCATCTGAAGCGCGTCGACGTGCTGTCGATGGACAAGGAATTCCCGTGCGCGCCATGCTGGCGCAATGAAGACGAGGATTGTCTGGTGACGCGCAATACCGGCCAGAGCCCCTGTCTGGCGGCCATTCCAGCTTCATCCGTGCGGGCTTCTGTGGACGCTTTCGTCGCAAAATCGCCGAAGTGGAGCGAGGCCCGATGAGCGCCGTCACGATGCAGGACGCCGATGACGCACCGGAGCTTCCGGCGGGGCTGCAATTGCTCGACCCCGGACAGATCGGCTCGATTGAGTATCTGACGTCCCTGCTCTCGCGTCAGCCCAACACGGTGTCGGGTTTTCCGAGCCTGCGCCCTGGCGATTGCGGACGCTTCATCCTGGCGCTGGAAGCCGCGATCAACAACAACGTGCCGGTGATCCGCAGCGGAGATCCCTACGCGGAGAATCGTCTGGAAGCTGCAATCGAGGCGTTCCGTCAGACTGACATCAAGGCCTACCCGTCCGAGTTCCAGCAATTGCAATTGCTGCACGCCCGCATGAAGTACGAGGCGGAGGATTCAGCCGGCGCGCGCGCCCTGATCGCGAAACTGGCGCAGCGCCCCTACATGGTCGAGGCTGGCTTTCACCCGACGATGAACATCCTTGACCTCGATTTGCGCTGCAGGGCCAGACTGGGCGATCTCGATGGCATCGCGGCGGATGCGCTGTGGAACGTGCTGATGCTGGCGCGGCTCGACCCCGGCGAGACTCGCGGCATCGGCATCCGTTTCTCACCCCTATTGGGTTTCGAGCAGCAAGGCGCGCCGCCTCGCGACCTGCTCGAACGGCTGGTGCGGCGCTACGCACGTCAGATCACAGAATCCGGCCGCATTCGCGGCAAACCATCGACCGTCAAACGGGCAAAGCTGAAGCTGGAACGCGCCGCGAATCGACTGGCCATCGTGCTGCGGCTGTTGGCCTTCAGCCGCCGCCGGCGGACGATCGGCGCGAACGGCCAGAAACTCGATCCGAACAGCGTACTCGTCACGCGCGCCATGGGCGGCATCGGCGACCTGCTGATGATGACGCCCGGCCTGCGCGCGCTATCGCGTCGGATCAAGCAACCCGTAACGGTGGCTGTGCCGAAGAAGTTCTTTCCGGTCTTCGCCAACAATCCGCACATCGACCTGATCGACATCGAGGCGCCGGATTTCGACCCGCGCAATTATGCGACGTGGCGCAATTTCACCCTGTGCCCGGCGGGCGAATATGAAGCCCGGCATACGCCCAACATCCGCCGCGGCCGGGTGGAGATCTTCGCCCGCGCGCTGGGCGTGAAGCCGCGCGAACTCGATCGCCACGGCTGGCAGGTCGAGATCAATCTGACCGATGAGCAGAAGGCGTTCTGTCAGGAATTCCGCCGCAAGGCCGGGTTCGACACAGGCCGGCGGCTGCTCGGTGTACAGCCCTATTCGCGCGACCAGTACAAGGATCACCCGCAGATCGCAGACATCATCCACGATCTGGCGACCGACCACGATGTCTTACTGTTTCACCATCAGACGGATGGGTTGCCGACCGGATACGGCATCGCCAGCACCGCAGGACTCTCACTGGAAAAGTCGCTGGCGCTGGTGTCGATCCTCGACGCCATCGTGTCGGTCGACTCGGCCTTCCTGCATGCGGCGTCAGCGTTCGAAGTTCCGGTCGTGGCCCTGTTCGGCCCAACGGATGGATCGACGTTCACGCGCCACCACAAACAGGTGCGGGTGCTCAACATGAACGAGGCGTTTCCCTGTGCGCCCTGCTGGCGCAATCAGGACATTCCGTGCCGGGTAACGGGCGCGACCGGCTTCAGTCCCTGCATCACGGCGATCAGCACGGATCACGTCCGCACTGCCCTCACGAGTTTCATCTACAAGACATGATATTGGACGAATCGAAGCGTTATCGTGAAACAGCGCTTTCGGGCGCATCGAGCGCGCGCTTCGTCCGCTCAGCGAGTTGAAGATGGGAATACTGGCCTGCGTATTCGGACCCGGCGCCGCGCTCCCTTACTGGAGCGTCGACGTCGTCCGCAATCTGGTCGACGTCTGCGTCGGTCCGGCTGTCTATCTGCACCCGCAAAATATCGAGGAAATTCGCAACGCGCTCATCGACCGCGGCGACCGCTCGGTAATCTACTTCTGCGAAACGCCGGCTGCGGAGATCGTCGCCCTTTTCTCTCGGCTGAACACGCCGATCCTGATGATCCATGAAGATCTGGCGGATGTGGCGGGTTTCAACCTTCAGGTTCGGTCGCTCAGCCTGTTCGATTCTGTCCGGCTGGCGGTACAGAGCGCTGCGTCGCTGCACGACCTGTATTTTCATCCGCAGGCGCAGGTCTTCCGCCGCACCGAGTTGACCACGATCGGAGATTTTATCGGACTGCTGGCGCAGGCCTACCAGATCGAGGCCGATGCGGCCGCCAGAAACCAGATCGCCTCGCGTGTGGTGGGTCAGGCAGCGCAGCCGGCCGATGTTTCCATCGAAGACGCCCTGCGCAGCCGTTATGAGATGATGCGGCCGCCGGGCGGCTATATGGAGGACGTCATCCGCGCGAGCGAGCCCGGCGTCATCCACATGCTGCAGCAGTATGGCAGCGCCTCCGAAGGCCGCAGGCTTGACAGCGTGACCTGGCCGGCGAGCGTCTTCTTCAACGGCGACGTGCCGAACACGTTCGCGCCGCCGCGACAGGAACTGACCGGCAAGGCGCGCATCCTAGTTTATGGCCCCTACCTCAGCGTTCCGCGCGGCAAATGGAAGGCGAAGATCGGCTTCATCATCGGACAGAACCTGTCCGGCAACACGCTGGTCGTCGACATGGCCCTGAATGCAATCCCGGCGGCGATCTGCGAGGTGAAGTTGCCGCACTCAGGTCAGTACGAAATCGACCTGGCGGTCGAAGTTCTGGAGCCGTCCGCCCCGATCGAGGTCCGGATCACCCTCAAGCATGGCGCTATCGAGGGCTGGTTCTCGCTTCTGTGGGTCGAGATGCAGCGAACTGGCGCCGCCTGATCAGCCCGCCGCCCGCAGCACTTCCGAGAATGACAGGCAGACGTGGTAAAACGTCGAGGTCGGAGCGAATTCGGCTCGTGGATTCAGATCTTTGGTGAGGTGGTCGATCCACAGGCCCGGATGGGCGGGGTCGAGATAGTGCGCCAGCAGCGCTTCCACGAGCCGGGCGGCAGGTGTTTCCCAGTCGCGGCCGTCGATCTCGTTCATGGCGATACAGGCCTTGATGGCTTCGAGTTGCGCCCAAATGCGATGGTCGGATTCGACAATAGCGCCGGTCGCGTCGACTGCATCCCAAATGAGACCGTTGGCGGAATCGACGCCTGACCGGTTGGCGAATCCGAACAGGGTCTGCGCCAGCTCTTCGGCCTCTTTCGGCCCGCCAGCGTCGCGATAGCGCTTCAAGAGCCAGGTCCACTCGTAATGATGACCGGGCTCGATGCGCACCGTCGCGGGCCGCGCCCATTGGTCGCCGAAGAATTCAGCTAGCGTTCCTGACCCGGCGACGAAGCGGTCGCGCGCGAGCCGGTAGAGCGCATGCGCTTCTTCCAGAAAGATCGCCTCGCCGGAAAGCTCGGCGAGCACCAGCATGGCTTCCATCAGGTGCATATGCGGGTTCTGCTGATAGGGCGCGCCCGCGCCCGCCTCGTGCAGATAGCCTTCGCCGGACGGATGGCGCAGGTCGCGCCGGGCGGTCTCCAGCGTCTCCCGCGCGAGCCTCACGGCCGATGCATCGCCCGACGCTTTCGCCCACCAGCCGAGACCGAACATCACGAAGGCCAGATCGTAGAGATCCTGCTTGGCGTCGACGACTTCGCCCGAGACCGAGACGCGCCGCGCCCAGCGGCCGCCGCCGAGATGGAACTTGTCGACGAAGAAGCGATGGCCGGCGGCGGCGCGTTCCGCCGCTTCTCCGAACCCCATCAGCGAGGCGTGCGAAAAGACATAGAGCTGGCGGGCGTTGACGCGGCAGCGCTTGAAGCCGGGATCTTCGGGCGCGCCGGAGAGCGAGAAGCGTTCGACGTAACCGCCATGCCGCCGGTCGACGCCGTGGGCGAGCCAGAATGGCATGGCGCGCGTCGAGAGCCAGTTTTCGACCTTTTTGGCCGCCGCCACGCCGATTTCACCCATCTGCCGAACTCCGGAGCGGCCCGACCGCTCGAACGTGGCCTCTCTATACCAAGACGTCCAGGGGAGAAAGCAGCGGACCAGCCCGGCGATTTCCGCTATGCCAGCCGCACACCATCTCCCTGCCCGGCCGATTCCGCCCGCTCCCGGCCGGAGCGGCCACATCGCCGAAGCCCATGCAAACCATCGCGTTCGATCTCCTCAGACTGTTTCTCGGACCGATGAGCGCCGCGCCACGCGGCATCGACCGGGTCGATCTTGGGTACGCGCTGCATCTGTTCAGGAATCGCTCGATCAATTGCCTCGGCGTGCTGCCGACGCCGTTCGGGCCGCGAGTCTACGATCGCGATTTCGTGCTGCAGTTCGAGCCATTTTTCGACCGCATGTGGGGCGAAAGTGTCGATCCCTCCGCCGATCCGGTCTTCGCCGACCTGAATCGGGCGCTGACGACAGACTGGCGGCCGCCCGACCCGTCGTTCGAGTGGAAGCCGGTGGCGGGACGCCTGCCGATCGTCTGGCGTTACAACCAGATGCTCTGGAGCACGCCGTGGTCATTCGGACGCGGCCTGTCCGCGCTGCCTCAAGAATGCACCTACCTGAACATCGGCCAGATCGGCCTCGGACAGCCCCGCCAGCTCGCGTGGCTGCGGCGGAGGCCGGACATCAGGCCTGTGTTCATGCTGCACGATGTGATTCCGCTGACTCATCCCGAGGTGGTGTCCGCCGGCAATATCGCGATCCACGAGCGCATTCTGGCGACCGCGATGGATTATGCGCGCGGACTGTTGGTGCCAAGCGAGGCCGCCAAGGCCTCCATCGTCAAGACGCTGCAGGACCGGAGAGCCCGCCCCTTCGCGGTCGAGGCCGTCCCGCTGCCGATCAACGAGATTTTCACCAGCAAGACCTCGCCGGAACTTGGCTTGGCCGCGCGCCCGTACTTCCTGATCTGCGGCTCGATCGAGATCCGCAAGAACCATATGCTGCTACTGCGGGTCTGGCAGCGGCTGCAACAGCGGCTCGGCGACCGGACGCCGATGCTGGTGATCGCCGGCGCGCCCGGCTTCGGCGGTCAGGGGCTTCTTGATTTCATCGCCGCCCATCCGGCTATCCGCCCCCATGTGGTGTTCGCCCTGAACATGTCGACAGCGGGAATCCGCGACGCAATGGCGGCGGCGCGCGCGGTGCTGATGCCGTCCTTCGCCGAAGGCTTCGGTCTGCCGCCCGTGGAGGCGCTGTCGACCGGAACGCCGGCGGTTCTGTCCGACATCGACGCCCACCGGGAATCATCCGAGGGGTACGGAATTTTCCTCGATCCGAACGACGTGGATGGCTGGACAGACGCCGTCTTGCGGCTGATCGAGGACGATGCGGCGCTGGCGGCTCTGCGCGCCAAAATCGCGGACTTCCGGCCGACGACCTGGGATTCACATATTGCACAGGTGCTGGCAATTCTCAAAGATATGGGTTGATAATCAGATATTTCAATCGATCATCTGATCCACAATACGAGGCAATTCTGCGATAGATTCGACCTTAAACAGCCGTGTCGCGGGCTGCAATTGGGCGCGGATGCCGGCGCGTTCCTCCCGGCCATAGCCGGTCATCACATGCGCCACCGCCCTCAGGCCCGCCCGCTCCGCCGCCTGCAGGTCGGAAATCCGGTCCCCGGCCAGAAGCGAGCGACTGAGATCGAGGTTCAACGCCCGCCCGGCTTCGAGCAGCATGCCTGGTCCGGGCTTGCGCCAAGGATCGTCACGATCATATGGCGGCTTGCCGTTCTGCACATACGGGCAGGCCAGCACCATGTCGGCCGCTGCGCCCTGTGAGGCCAGCAAATCCGCGACGCGCTGCTCCACAGCCTCATATTGATCCCATGAGATCAGCCCGCGCGCGACGCCTGACTGGTTTGTGACCACAGTCACCGCCCATCCCCGGCGGCGCGCGGCGGCGATCGCCTCGACCGCGCCGGGGATGATCTCCACCAGTTCGGGATCCTTCAGGTAATTGCGTTCCTCGATCAGTACGCCGTCACGGTCGAGAAACAGGCACGGCCGCGCCGTCTCAAAGCGGGCGCTGGTCTGCTTCGCCCAATTTCCGTCAGCCCTGCGAAACGACACGTCGACGCCCCCGCCCCTGCTATGCCCGGCCGGGCTATTCTTCCGGAACCTTCGAGCGGCCGATCAGCCGCGTCGTCGACTGGCCTTCGACGAGGTCGATCAGGGCGACGCGCCCGCCGTTCGCCTTCACCACATCGGCGCCCACCACATTGTCCTCGGTATAGTCCGCGCCCTTGATCAGCAGATCGGGCTTCAGCGCCTTGATGGCTTCGAGCGGCGTATCCTCGCCGAACAGGATCACGAGATCGACGGATTCCAGCGCGCCGATGACGCGGGCGCGGGATTCTTCATCCTGCACCGGCCGGGTCGGACCCTTCAGGCGCTGCACCGAAGCGTCAGTGTTCAGCGCCACGATCAGGCGGTCGCATTGCGCGGCGCTCTTTTCGAGGATCGACACATGCCCCGGGTGAACCAGATCGAAGCAGCCATTGGTGAAGCCGACCGTCAGCTCCATCTGCCGCCACGTCTCGCGGATGCCGACCGCCTCTTTCAGCGACACGAGTTGGCCGCGCCGCCGCAGGCCCGGATGATCCTCAAGATGCATGGCGGCGGCCAATTCGGCCAGCCTCACGGTCGCGGTGCCGGACTTGCTGACCACGATGCCGGCGGCATGGTTGGCGCAACGCATCGTGTAGACGAGCGGCAAGCCGGAGCCGAAGCCCAGCGCCAGCGCAGCCGCGACCGTATCGCCCGCGCCGGATACGTCGAACACTTCCTTGGCGAAGGTCGGCAGGTGGATCGGGTCCTGATCCTTGCTGAAAAAGGACATGCCGTTTTCGGATCGCGTCAGCATGATCGACGAACCGGTGCGGGCGATGATCTCCCGCGCCGCCGCCTCGCATTCCGCGTCGTTGCCGACCGGCATGCCGGTCGCGTTCGCCAATTCCAGCCGGTTCGGCTTGATGACGCTCGCGCCCGCATAGACCGTCATGTCGCGCTGCTTGGGATCGACGATTGACGGCCTGCCGAGCGCCTTGGCGCGCGAC
>CANJEY010000049.1 GCA_947472615.1 Beijerinckiaceae bacterium | reverse complement strand
GTCTTGTCGACGGAATCGACAGTCCATGAGGTCGCGAGGCCGGGCATCAGCCCCGATGGCTTGTCGGACCGCGAAAGATCCCATTCGACGAGAGAATCGTAGAGCGTATAGCCAACGAAACGTTGACCTTCGCCGCCTTGATCCGGTCTGTCCGGTGGTCAGCGGAATATCGGACAATGTCATGCCGATCCGCAGGGAGCCGGCCGCCCCGGCCGACAGGATAGTTAGATCGCTGGCCGCGACCGCCGCCAAAAGGCCCGCAACAAATGATTTCGACATCTTCCACTCCGTGCCGCGATCATCGCCTGCTTGTGGTTTAGGCAGTAACGATCAGGATTCTGAAACGCCCGGTGTGATAGGTATTTTTCGTGCCAAACGAATATGAAAATAGATTTTCAAACTTTGAATTTTCGCTGATCGTCGGCTCACGGTTTTGGAGCGGGCGTCGGGAGGCCTTGATTGTCCGGTTCGTCGAGTTTCGACAGAGCCTCGTGAATCGTTTCGATCGTCGCAAGCCGTAGGCGCCCGGGCACGCCGGCTTGTTCCAGCACGCGTGTCGCCAGAATATGGCAAGCAGCCATCACGGCTACGTGGTTGTGGAGCGGTTCCGGGGCTTGAGAATGGCAGCGTAATGTCCAATTAGCCGGAAGCTTTTTCTCCTCCCGGTGGTTGGTGACAACGACGACCTTTGCGCCGATGCGTTGGACCTGAGCCAGCAGGCGGGGCAGGACTGAAACCAGCCGCCGAAGCGCGAAGACAAGAACCAGATCAGACCGCGATATGCTCGCCAATGTCACGGCGAGAGTCTCGCCCGGCCCCGGGATCAAACGCGCCTCGGGGACAACCTGAACGATCTGCCAACGAAAGTAATATGCAAGTCCATGGCTGGCGCGGTAACCCACCACCCAGACTTTCCGCGCCTCGACAATCTCTTTCGCGATGGTCGTCAAGTCGTCGTCGATCAGTCCGCGAAACGTCGACTGAATGTTGGAAAGGCTCTGTTCGATATGAGCCGCCAGCGAACCCAGCGGCGCGCTTTTCGGGGAACCGGCAAGGAATAGCGGCGATCCGGCATGATGCTCAGCGCGCACGCTGCGACGCGCATCCTCATAACTCGGATAGCCCAGCTTGCGCACAAAACGCCTTACGGTTGCATTGGACACATGCGCCAACTTGGCGAGTTCTGAAGCCGAATAGCCGGCTATATCGCCGGGAAAGTCGAGTACGACCTCCGCCAGCCGTCGCTCCGACGCGGACATGCCGCCGATACCTTCTCGGATGCGCCAGATCAGGGAGGGCGAGAGTGATCCGGGCATGGCGCTTGTCTTTTAGTGTTCGCGCCCAGCCTTAACGCGCCGAAAGTGGACAGCGCAAGCTATGGCTTCATGTCGAGCCAATTTCGACTTCGAGCGCGATTCGTTGACGTCGCGTTCCGCGTCATCCCGTTCCGTTCATAGGTTGCACCATCGCAATCCGCGTGTCTTTAGCGCCTTGCGCGTGTTGCGCCCGCCATCGCCCGCCCGTACAAAATTACCCGACGCGGATTCAAGTTCCTCGCGACACGGAGACCAACAGGGTGGAAACTTCGATCCCGGCCGGCAGGCCGAAGCCTTTGGCTGACGCCGACACTGCGCCCTTCTGGGCTGCAGCGCAGGAGCGGCGGCTGAGCGTGCAGCTTTGCGAAAACTGCGACCGCGCGATCTTTCCGCCGAAGCCCGCGTGTCCGCATTGTGTCCGCGAACTCGCGTGGCGCGACCTGAACGGGCGCGGGAGCGTCTACAGTTTCTGCATCAGCCGGATGAATTTCATCGGCGGCTACAAGGCGCCCTACATCGTGGCGTGGGTGGCGTCGGACGAACATCCCGAGTGCATCTTCAACTGCAACATCGTCGACTGCGCGATTGAAGACGTGCGCATTGGCATGCCTGTGGAAGTCGTGTTCGAGACGCGGCCGGAGGGCGTGACGGTTCCGCAGTTTCGGCCTATCCGTGAGGGAGCGCCCGCGTGAGAAATCCAAAACGCGCCGCCGTGGTCGGAACTGGCTCCACCGAAATCGTCCGTACGTCGGATAAAAGTCTCGGGCATTTCGCGGTCGAGGCCGCTCGCAATGCGATTCGCGATGCGGGGCTCAAGACCTCCGATATCGACGGTTACGTGGGCTCGCCCGGCGCGCCGAATGCGTCGGCGCTCAATCTTGATGGCCTCGACGAAGTGTCACAATTGTTCATGATCGGCGCGCTCGGGCTCGAGCCCACATGGGCGATGGATGTTGTGGGCATGTCCACCGGAATGCTGGTTGCGGGCGCGCAGGCGCTGGCGGCCGGAACCTGCAAATACGTTCTGGGCGTGCGGGCGCATTACAATCCGAAGGACCGCAAATATTCGGTGAGCGGCGCAAACCTCGCCGGTGGGCCGGATCAGTTCACGCTGCCCTTCGGGTACGGGCCAGGCGGCACGCGCTTCGCGCTCTGGGTGCAGCGCTACATGCATGATTACGGCGCGACGCGAGACGAACTCTACGAAATTTCCGCATTGGCGCGTCGCCATGCGCGTCTCAATCCGCTGGCGATCTGGCGCGAAGGTCCTGAGCTGACGCGCGACGCCTATATGAACGCGCGGTGGATTCACGAGCCGATGTGCCTGTTCGATTCGGACATGCCGGCCACCGGCGCGGGCGCGTTCATCATGACGACGGCGGAGCGCGCGAAAGATCTGCCGCAGACGCCGGCCTATGTGGCGTCCTATGCAAATGCGACGCAGCCCTCACGCGTATTCAGCGACATTGGTCTGCGCGCGGGCGACATTCAGGTCGCGCAGCTCTACGACGGTTATTCGGTGATGGTTTGGAATACGCTCGAGAAGCTGGGCTTCTGCGGCGAGGGCGAAGGCCATTTGTTCGCCACGGCGGACCGCCTGAGTTTAGGCGGCGCGTTGCCGATGAATACGTTCGGCGGCTCGATCGGCGAAGGCCGTCTGCACGGCATGGGGCATGTGCGCGAGGCGGTGTTGCAGACGATGGGCCGCGCGGGATCGCGACAGGTTCCGGATGTGCGCTATTCGCTGGCGCAGGTCGGCGTGCTGGAGCGATTCTGGTCCGTGTTGTTTTCGAGCGAAGAGCCGGACTGAACGTCCGGCCCCCCGTTTCTGGGACTTACACGTCGTACCCGAAGCCCTTGCCGACCTGCGCTTTGAGGAATGTCTGATCTTCCCCCCACCACGGCGCGTCGGGCGGCAGGCGAACCCCGATCGCGCGGATCATCGACGAATCTGGATCATGCAGGGCAGGGGGAATCGCGCCGCTCTGCGCATAGGACTTGATGGCTTCCAGCATGGAGCGACGCACCGCCACGATGCCGCTGTCGGTGACGCCGAGCTTCTCCTTTGTGCGATCGAAGATCGGCCCATTGCCCGCCTGACAGGCGGCGTCCTGAACCCAGAGGCCCGGCAGGCCCGAGTACCAGGTGGTGAGCTGGCTATCGTAGTTGAACTGGAAATCGTTCTCCGGATTGAACTTCGTCCAGTAGCCCGCATAGGGTCGCCGGGCGTCGTCCTGACGCAGGCCGGTTAGGCTCGCGTGGCCGGTTTCGCGGCCGTGATGGCCTTCGTCGAATATGCGGCGCACCTTTTCCGACAGCGGATCGGATGGGTGATAGCTGAACATCAGCGCCAGCGTGTTTTCGTCGTCGATCGGCACCCATGCGTGACCGGACAATTGCGGGAACGACGGCGGCGTCAGCGTATAGAACGGCTGAATGAACTGGTTGACGCGCCAGTAGATCTGCCCCTCGGGCGCATCGCGCTTGGCGGCGATGCTGACGCCGAACTTCTGCCGGTGCACTTCGAACGTCGGGCGGCCACGCGCGTTCAGCAGCGCCGCAAGCTTGTTCTTGCTGTCGATTCGGTTGTGCAGGAATTGCGCGTGGGCTGGATCGATGTCGCCTTCAAGCGCCTGCAGCCAGTTGCATTCCTGCACGCGCACCGAAATGTGGACCTGCGCCACGGGGACGAGATTCCATTCGAGGTTCGGCAACGGCGGTGGGTTCTGCTGATCCGGCCCCATATAGGTCCAGACGATGCCGTTGCGTTCCTCGCAACGATAGGCCTTCACCTGCACGCGGTCCTTGAACGTGCTCTCCGGCGGCTCGGCCGGCATTTCGAGGGTCTTGCCGTCGAGACCGAATTTCCAGCCGTGATAGACGCAGCGCAGGCCGCATTCCTCATTGCGCGCATACGCCAGCGGCGCACCGCGATGGGGGCATGACTGGTCGAGCAGGCCGACCTTGCCATCGGGAGTCCGAAACGTCACGAGGTCTTCGCCGAGCAGTCTGACGCGGCGCGGCTGTCCGCCTGCCGCCAGATCCTTCGAGACGTAAAAGGGAACCCAGTGCAGACGAAAGAAGTTGCCGCCGACCGTGCCGGGGCCGACGCGGACCAGCGTTTCATTGTCCTCATGCGTGAGCATTCCGGGCATCCTCCTTGCTGATGAATGTTTTGCGCATCCATCAATCGTGGCTTTCTCGCTGAAATCTTTGCGCGACGTTTGAGCGATCTTGCAACGCTGCGGCTGGCTTGTCGAGACACAGCAAGACAATCGGCATGCGACACGTCGCGCGGGTTGAAAGCAGTCCTGCGCGCGCGCTACAGTCGCGCCAACGATTGACCGGACGGCGGGAGGCTCATGTTACTTCATCGAACCTCGATACGAACGCCTGGCGCGCAGCGCTGCTCAGTACCATGAGGACATGATGACCGATCCGCAAGCCGCTGCGCCGCCGATTCAAGGCGTGCGGGTGCTTGAACTCAGCCATGCGCCAGCGGCCGTCACGGGCCGCTATCTGGCCGATCTTGGCGCGGAGGTGATCAAGATCGAACCGGATGGCGGCGAGGCGGCGCGTTGCGGCGAACCTCTCTTGCATCTGCCGAACGGCGGGAGCCTCAATGCGTTCTGGCTGGCGTTCAATGTCGGCAAGAAAAGCGTCACGCTCGATCTCGACACTGCAGCAGGCGTCGAACAATTCGTGGAATTGGCGCGCAGCGCCGATATCGTCATCACCGATTACCAGCGCCTGTCGGCCGCGCAATCGGATCGACTCTGCGGCCTTGCGCGCGCCGCCAATCCTTCGCTGATCTGGACTGACATCTGGCCGTTCGGCCGCGGCGAGCCATGCGAGTCGCATCCGGCCGGCGATCTCTGCGTGCAGGCGCTCGGCGGGCATTTGGGTCTGAATGGCGATCGCGATCGGCCGCCGGTGCGCGTCGGCATGCCGGTCGCGATGCTACACGGGGGCGCGGAAGCCGTATCGGCGACGCTCATGGCTTATTATCATCGGTTGCGCACCGGAGAAGGTCAGCGCCTCGATGTGTCCCTGCAGGCGAGCATCGTCTGGACGCTCCTCAACTCCACGATGACGGCGCAATTGCTGCACGCGGACGAAGAGCGCGGCGGCGCTGTCAAGAAGGAGCGCGCCAACAAGTTTTACACGCGCCTCGTGTGGGACTGCGCGGATGGGCACATCTTTTTTGGGCCCGTCGGCGGCGGTTTGGGCGTCGTGCGGGCGAAGTCTTACGCAGCGCTGGTGGCGTGGATGGCGGAAGAAGGCGTCAACGATCCGCTGCTCACCGCGAAGGACTGGACCGGCAACGACGCGTTCCGAATTTCGCAGGAAGATTACGACGCAGTCTCGGCGATCATCGGCCGCTTCGTGCGCGGCAAGACCACGGCCGACCTGATGGCGCGCGCGGTCCGCGACAACATCCTGCTCGCGCCGATCAGCAGCGTGAGCCAAATTCTCGACAATCCGCATTTCCGCGCGCGGTCGTATTTCGAGAAACTGGTCGACGATGTGCGTGGCGTCGCGCTCGACTATCCGGCGGTCTGGGCAGGTTTCAGCCGGACGCCGATCGCGCCATTGCGGCGCGCGCCGAAAGCTGGCGAACATACGCAGGAGATTTTGGGCGCCGGCGCATCTGCACGCCGCGCTCCTGCTTTGGCGAAGTGCGAGCGGAGCGCCAGCATCTTCGCCGGTCTGAAGGTCTTGGACTTTACATGGGCGGCGGCCGGTCCCATCGCCACCAAGCAATTGTCCGACAACGGCGCGACGGTGGTGAAGATCGAGTCGCGCAAGCATCCAGACAGCGTGCGCCTCGGCGGGCCTTTCAAGGACGATACGCCGGGCGTCAACCGCAGCGGGTTTTTCGCCGACTTCAACAGCTCGAAGCTCAGCATCTCGCTCGACATGACGCATGCGCGCATCGCCGAGATTGTGATGCCGCTGGCGCAATGGGCCGATGTGGTGGCGGTCAGCTTTCGTCCCGGCGTGATGGAGAAATGGGGCTTCGGGTACGAGCGTCTGCGGGCCGTCAATCCGGGCCTCATCATGGTCAATTCATCACTGTATGGATTGTCCGGTCCGTGGAACGCGCATCCGGGTTTCGGCGCGCAGGGGCAGGCGATAGCGGGTTTCAACGGCCAGACCGGATGGCCGGACCGGCCGCCGGCTTCGCCCAAAGGCGCTTACACGGATTCGATTTCGGCGCGATATACGGCGGCGGCGCTGGCTGCCGCGCTGATCCATCGCGAGAGAACAGGCGAAGGCCAGTTCATCGAGATTTCGCAGATTGAAACCGGCGTGCAATTCCTGACGCCGCAATTGCTGCAGTATCAGCTCACCGGCGTCGAGGCGATGCGCAACGGCAACGTCGACGAACGCGCGATCCTGCACGGCGTGTTCCCCTGCCGGGGCGATGATCGGTGGATCGCCATCGAGGTCTGGAGCGTGCGCGAATGGTCGGCGCTTGTCGAGGCGCTTGGCGCTGGGAACTTAATGCACGATCAGGATCGCGAGCGCACCGAGTCTGCAATCAGTGCGCTGACGCAGGATCGTGACGGCTTCGAGTTGATGAATGTGCTGCGCGCTGCGGGCGTGCAAAGCGGCGTAGTTCTGAAGGCGAGCGAATTGTTGACCGACGATTGCTTGCGGGGCCGCGGGCATTTCTGGTCGTTGCCGCACGCCGAGATGGGAACGCTGGATTATAACGGCCCCGCCTATCGGTTCGAGCGGACGCCGACGCGGTTGACGAGCGCAGCGCCGCTGCTGGGCGAACATACCGATCAGGTTCTGCGGGATATTCTGTCGTTCAGCCCCGAGCGCATCGCCAATTTGCGCGACGCAAAACTGCTCGTCTGAGAGGATGCGGTCGCGCGCCGATGCGCGCGACCGAAATTCTTGTCCTTACTTGCCCGTCCACTTCGGGGCGTTGGTCGCCTTGATGCGGCGGGCGTCCTTGACGAGTTCCTTCACCGCGCCGCTGATCGGCAGCGACAGATTGGCCTTGTCGGCCATTTTCATCACGATCTGCATATCCTTCAGCGCCCATGTGAAGCTGGTCTGATCCCAGTCTTCCAGCGCCTGTGACTTGCCGGACGAGATCATCAGAGCATCGCGCAGCTTGACGAGATCGATCCCGGTCGAATCCGCCACGCGGCCGGCCTCGATGAGGCCGATGCTGGTGATCCACAGCATCAGATTATTCATCGCCTTGCCGACCTGGCCATGGCCGACGTCACCCAGATGCGCGATGTCGGAGCAGAAGGTCGAGAAAACCTTGCGGCCGCGCGCTACAACGTCGTCCTTGCCGCCAAACAGGGCGAGCAGCTTGCCTTCGTCGGCAAACCAGCGGCCGCGGCAGATCGGGGCATCGAGCACGTCGCAGCCCTTGGCGCGCGCCTGTTCGTCGACCGACTTGACGAAATCGGGCGCGACCGTCGACGACACCGCGATGATCGAACCGGGCTTCAGCGATTGCAGCACGCCGTTCTCGCCGAGCACGACTTCCTGCACTTCTTCGTCATAGCCGACGCCGAGAATCACCACGTCGCAGAGCTTGCCGAGCTCCTTCGGATTGGCGACGGCCTTCGCCCCCATGCCGACGGCTTCCTGCACGTTCTTCTCGCTGATGTCGCAGACGGTCAGCTGATAGCCGTGCTTGAGAAGATGCTTCGCCATCGGCATGCCCATGCGGCCGACGCCGATGATGCCAACCCGTTCCTTCGCCTCGCTCATGCGTTCGCTCCTCGATCAGTTGGTTTTGCGTTGGTAGAATGTCTGCGCGCCATCGCGCGTCACATATCCTTCGGACACGTCGGATGCGACGGACTTGCCGCCGCGTTGTGCCGGGTCGCCATAGCCGCCGCCGCCAGCCGTCTGCAGCAGGAAGCGGTCGCCTGCCTTCATTTCGTAGCGGCCAGATGAGGGCGTCACGTATTCCTGTTCGGTGCCGAGCCGGATGGTGAAACGCGCGCCGCCGCCGGGCTTGCCGCCATCGACGCCGCTCGGCGGAAACTTCGCCTTGTCGTAGCGGCGGATCACCACGGCGTCTTCGAGCAGTTCGTATTCGCGCGCCATACTGAGGCCGCCGCGCCAGCGTCCCGCGCCGCCGGTGTCGGGCAACAGGTCAAAGCGATTGATACGGCACGGATATTCGGATTCAAGAATCTCGATCGGTGTGACGTGCAGATTGCTCAGGTGACACGCCGTCGCCGATGCGCCGTCATGTCCATTACCGCCGCCGTAAGCGGAACCGAGAATTTCGTACTGCATGTTCGACTGGCCGGGCCGCGCCTTCGACCACGCGATGCTGAGCGCGCTTGAGGCGCCCGCATTCGCCGTGGCGCGCGCCGGATTGAAATGCGCCAGCGCTTCGAGGATCACATCGACGAGCTTCAGATTGACCATCTGATAGCTCGACACGGCGGCGGGCGCTTCGGCGTTGGTGATGGTGCGCGGCGCATAGACGAATTGCACGGCGTCTCGCATGCCATCGTTGAAATGCAGGTTCGGCCCAAGGCTGCCGATCAGCGAATAGAACACGCAGGCCTCGACCATCGATGGGCGAAGATTGACCGGGCCTTTCGCCTGCGGGTCGCTGTTGGAAAAATCGAACTTCGCGCGGTCGCCAGCGATAGTGATCGTCACCGCAAGTTTGATCGGCTTGTCGAGGACCACACCGTCGCTGTCGAGCAGGCCTTCTGCGCTCGCGGCCCCGGCTGGCAGGCGCGCGATGGCGGCGCGTAGTTCATCGGCAGAGCCGCGCAGGATGGCGGCGAATGCGCCGGTCACAATGTCCGCGCCGAAGCGCTCGCACAATTCCTTGACGCGCGTAGCGCCCATCTCGGTCACGGCGATCTGCGCGTGCACGTCGCCTTTCACCAGTTCGGGCTGGCGCGAGTTGGCGAGCATCAGCCGCTCGATGTCGGGCAGCGCGACGCCCGCATCGCGAATGCGGATCGGCGGAATCAGCAGGCCTTCCTGAAAGATTTCGGTGGCGTTGGCGGACGTCGAGCCCGGCACCATGCCGCCGATGTCGGCCTTGTGCGCCAGCGTGCCGGTGAAGGCGACGATCTCCCCATTGGCGAACACGGGAGCGACGAATGCCATGTCGGAAACGTGCGGAATGCCGCCTTCATAGGGATGGTTCGAGACGAACACATCGCCTTCGCGGATTTCGCCGGCGCCGCCATCCTTGCCGCCATAGACCTGCAGAATGCGGCCGACGAGATGGCGGTAGACCGGCGCGTGAAAGAACATCGGCGGCGACACGATGAGTCGGCCGGTGCGGTCGAGCACCACGCAGGAGAAGTCGCGCGACTCGCGAATGATCGTCGAATAGCCCGAACGATAGAAATGGTAGTGCATTTCATCGACGAGACTGGCGATCTTGTTGCGCAGGATCTGGATCGTGATCGCGTCCATGCTCACGCGCCCTGTCGTTCGAGAATGAGATTGCGGTTGGGATCGACGCGCGCGGTCCATGTCGGTGGAATGACTGTCGTGGCGTCGAACTGTTCGACGATGGCTGGGCCGATGACTTTCGCGCTGATGTCGAGCCCGTCGCGTTCGTAGATCGTGGTCGGCGTAGCGGTCTTGCCGTCGAAGAAGACGTCGCGCGTTCCCTTCACGGCCGAGGCGACGGGGCGCACGCCGGCGGGCGCAGCTTGCGGTCGCAGCACATATTTCGGCGCCGCGACGCGCAGGCGCACGCGATAGCTGACGACTTCGACGGCGCGATCCTTGGCGGCGTGGCCGTGTATCTGCGCGTGGCGTTCGTCGAAGCGGTCGCGCGCGGCCGCAATGGACTCGGCTGTCAGCGCATCTGTGTAGAGTCCGTCGAGTGGTGTGCGCAATTCATAGCCCTGCCCGGTGTAGCGTAGATCGAGTTCGCGATGGAATTTTGCGTCCTTCGCCGACAGGCCTTCGGCTTCCAGCTCTTCGAGTCCGCGCGCTTCGAGGAGCCGATAAATCTCTTCGGCGTGCGAGGGCTCGACATTGGCTAGCGGCCGCAATTCGGAGCGGATGTAATCGTGCACGACGTCGGTGCAGAGCAGGCCGAGCGCCGAGAATGCGCCGGGGCGCGGCGGCACCAGAATGCGTCGCATGTCGAGTTCTTCCGCCACCGCCGCAGCATGCACCGCCCCCGCGCCACCGAATGGCAGAAGCGTGAACGCCGACAGATCGACGCCGCGCTTGGCGGCGAACACCCGCACCTCGTCCGCCATACGCATGTCGACGATGCGGCGCACACCGGCCGCGGCTTCGAGCGGCGTCATCTTCAGCGGCTTGGCGATGCGGGTGCGGATCGCTTCGCGCGCCGCGTCGCGATCGAGTTTTTGCGCGCCGCCGAGGAAGTAATCCGGGTTGAGATAGCCGCAAACGACGTCGGCGTCGGTGACGGCGGGTTCCGTTCCGCCGCGCCCGTAACAGGCTGGGCCGGGAGCCGCGCCTGCGCTGCGCGGGCCGACATTGAGGAAGCCCGAATTATCCACCCATGCAATCGAACCGCCGCCCGCCGAAATCGTCGTCATGTCGAGCGCCGGCACGTCGATCTGGCGGCGAGCAATGATTCCTTCCGTGACTTCCAGCGGCGCGCCGCCTTCGATGAACGCGATGTCGGCGCTCGTGCCGCCCATGTCGAGCGTCACAAGCCCGTCGGGCGCGTCAGCAGTCGCCAGATAGGCGCTGGCCTGCGCGCCGGCGGCAGGGCCGGAAAACAGCGTATGCACCGTCTTGCCGCCCGCCATCGCGGCTTTGAACGGCATGACGCCGCCGTTCGACTGCATCAGGAAGCGCTGCTGCGTGCTGACTTTCGCTTCATCGAGGCCGCTGTTCAGATGCGCAATGGAGCGCACCAGCACGGGCTCCAGATAGGCGTTGAGCAGCGTGGTTGACATGCGCGGCCATTCGCGGATGCGCGGCAGCACCTCGCTCGACAGCGACACATGCACGTCTGGAATTTCCTCGCGCAGGATGTCGCGCGTGATTTCCTCATGCGCCGGGTTCATGAACGAGAACAGGTAGCAGACAGCCACTGATGACACGCCAGCCGCTTTGAGGTCGCGCGCGGCGGCCCGTACTGCGTCGCGGTCGAGCGGCTTCAGCACATTGCCCTGATAGTCCGAGCGCTCCGTGATTTCGCGCGTCAGGCTTTGCGGCGCGATTGGCTCCGGCTTGGCGTAGAAATAGTCGAACAGGTTGCCGTCGCGCGCCTGCGACTGGATTTCCTGCACTGCCCGATAGCCGCGTGTGATGAGCAGGCCGACCTTCGAGCCGCGCATTTCGAGCAACGCATTGGTAGTGATCGTCGTGCCGTGAGCGAAAAATTCGATGGCGTCGGGATCGACGCCGCGGGCCACGAATTTGGCGACGCCGTTCAGCACGCCCAGCGCCGGATTGTGCGGCGTGCTGGACACCTTTTCGACCATCAGTTCGCCGGAGACGGCGTTGAGCAGGACGAGGTCGGTATGAGTGCCGCCGACATCGACGCCGAGCCGATATCGGGGCTTCGAGACTTCCATGATCGTTCCCGCTCGGATTCAGAATGGTGGACAGCCCGGAGCGAAAAAGTCGTTCAACTTCCTCCGAACATGCTCTAATCGACACGGACAGGAACCCCGCCCATCGGGGCGGATGTGCCATGTTTGCCGCGTGCTTGCAACGCCGCCGAACCCCAGGAAGGGCGACCCATTTGCCGCAGCGATGCCGCATTGCAACGTTCAATCTGGAGAGCTTCGGGGCGGCCGGACAGGACCGCGACCTGTTCGACCGGCGGCTGCGCCATTTGCGGGTGCGGTTGCTCGAAATCGACGCCGACGTGCTGTGCCTACAGGAAGTCAACGGCGACCGCGCCGAGGGGCGAGGCCCGCGTGCGTTTCCGGCGCTGAAGGCCTTGATCGACGGCACGCCCTACGAGCATTTTCGAGGATCGTCCACGGTTCGGCCCGGCAAGGGCGAGCCGGCCGATGTGCACAATCTCGTCACGCTGAGCCGCTGGGAAATCGCTGGAGCGCGACAGGTCTACCACGATTATGTGCAGCGGATGGTCTGGCAGCGTCCCTCGACCGGGCCGGATGATGAGGCCGAGGTCATGGTCGTGTCGTGGGAGCGGCCGATCCTGCATACGCGCATCGGCGTCGGCGGTCGCCAGCTCGATGTGGTGAACGTGCATTTCCGCGCGCCGCGCGCTGCTTTCATTCCGGGTTTGAAGGCGCATGGCGAATGGCGGTCGAGCGCCGCCTGGGCCGAGGGCCTGTTCCTGTCTGGGATGAAGCGCGACGGGCAGGCGCTGGAGGCGCGAATGCTGGCGGAATCGATCCTGCGCGACAGGCCCGACGCGCTGCTCGCGGTGTGCGGCGATTTCAACGCCGGTGCTCGCGAAATGGCGACACGAATTCTCGCCGCCGGCCGGCAGGACGCCGAACAGCCAAGTCTGGTGGGCGGTGAGCTGACAGCTATCGATGAGCGCATCGCGGAAGCGCGGCGCTACACGGTGCTGCATGCCGGCCAGCATCTGTTGCCGGATCACATACTGGCGTCGGAAGCGCTGGCGCGCGCCTGCAAACATGCAGATGTGTTCAACGACGGGCTCGACGACGAGGCCGATCCTGCCGAGCCAATCGTCGAATCCCTGCATGCGCCGCTGGTGGCCGAATTCGAGCTGCCGGACTGACGTTCAGTCGCGCCGCGCCTCCCGGCGGGCCATCAGTTCTATCAGGATATCGAGCTTTCGGTTGATCTCGCCGAGCTGGTAGGCGGCGTATTCGCTGGCGTGCGCGATGCGCGGATCGTGCGGCTCCTCCGCCGGCGCATGGGCGCGCGGCAACGGTTCGTAGGTTTTCTTCGCCCAGTCTGTCCAAGCGTTCAGATCCTTGCGGGTCAGCATGATTTGCCTCGCTGTCTCAACAGCATGGCATGTTGCCGCCGGACAGGCGGGCGCGCCTTGCGCCAGCGCAAGACGGGAACGCAGACCGACTTTGGGCCTCAACGACGCCTGCGCGCGGCAAATCGTGACGGCGGGGGGCGAAACGCGCTAACGTTGGCTATGCCGAGCGCCGCCCACCGTCTGTTTCTCGATGTCGATCGATCCATTCTCGGCCGCCCGTGGCGCGACCGGCTGGATCTTGCCGGGCAGGGGCGGGCGCAGGCGATCGCGCAATTGCAGGGCCGGTCCGACATCCTGTCGCGGGTGCTGGCGGGGCGCGGCGTCGAGCCCGATCAGGTCGAGGGGTTTCTGGACCCGACGATCCGGGTGCTGATGCCGGACCCCGACGTGCTTCGCGGCATGGACGCGCTGACCGACCGGCTGGCGCGCGCCATCCGGGCCGGCGAAACCGTCGCGATCTTTGGCGACTACGATGTGGACGGCGCCTGCGCGTCTGCGCTGGTCGGCGAATTTTTGCAGGCGACCGGCACGCCGTTCATCATCCATATTCCCGACCGGATTTTCGAAGGCTACGGGCCGAATAGCGAAGCTATCCGGGCGCTCGCCACGCAGGGCGCAAGTGTTCTGGTCACGGTCGATTGCGGCACGACCAGCTTCGAGCCCTTCGCTGAGGCGGCAAAACTCGGCCTCGACGTGCTGGTGATCGACCACCATCAGGCCCCAGCCGACCTGCCGCCTGTGACGGCGATCATCAATCCGAACCGGCAGGACGATCTCTCAGGGCTTGGCTCGCTCTGTGCTACAGGCGTCGCCTATATGGCGATCGTGGCGCTGAACCGGCGGCTGCGGAACGAGGGCTTCTGGACGACGGCCCGGCCCGCGCCTGATCTATTGGCGGCGCTGGACATTGTGGCGCTGGCGACGGTCGCCGACGTCGTGCCGCTGTGGGGGCTCAACCGGGCCTTCGTGGTCAAGGGGCTGGCGGTGATGCGTGCGCGCAGCCGGCCGGGCCTGCGCGCCCTCATGGACGTCGCCGGCATGGACGGGCCGCCGCGCCCCTATCATCTGGGCTTCATGCTCGGGCCGCGCATCAACGCCGGCGGGCGCATCGGCGACGCAGCGCTGGGGGCGAAACTCCTGTTGCTGCGCGACGAGGCGGAGGCGGGCCGGATCGCGACCGAACTCGACCGGCTCAATCGCGAGCGGCAGGCGATCGAGGTCGTCGCCGCCAGCGAGGCGGAGGCGGAAGCTTTGGCGGCCCTTGGCCTCGAAGAAGAGGGCGCGGCCGTCGTGACGGCCTCCGACAACTGGCATCCGGGCATCGTGGGACTGGTGGCGTCGCGGCTGAAGGAGCGGTTTGGCCGTCCGGCTTTCGCCATCCATTTCAATGGGCCGACCGGCACGGGCTCTGGTCGCTCGATTCTCGGCGTCGATCTCGGCCGCATCGTGCGCGCCGCCGTCGAGGCTGAAATCCTGATCAAGGGCGGCGGCCACGCCATGGCGGCCGGCATCACGCTGGCGCGGACGCGGCTCGGGGATTTCCGCGCCTTTCTGGAGGAGCGTCTCGCCAGTTCGGTGGCGGAAGCCCGCACGGGGGACGCACTCTTCATCGACGCCGCCCTGACGGCGGGCGGAGCGCGGCCCGATCTGGTGCATGAAATCGAACAGGCCGGGCCGTTCGGGTCCGGCAATCCCGAACCGGTGTTCGTGTTTCCGGCGCACCGGTTGGTAGATGTGGCGCAGGTCGGGGCGGGCCATCTGCGCATCACTGCGCGGTCTGGCGACAATCGTACGATCGGCGGCATCGCGTTCCGGGCGGCGGAGCGGCCGCTGGGGCAGGCGCTGCTCAAGGCGCGTGGCGAGAACGTGCATCTGGCGGGCTCGCTCGCGATCGACCGCTGGGGCGGCGTGGAGCGCGTTCAACTGCGCTTGCTCGACGCCGCCTTCCCGGAGCAGCGCCGGGTCTGAACGCACGCGAAATCCTCTTGCCGCAAATCCTCTTGCCGAATGCGACATCCCGCCGCACTCTGTGGCGTTGCTACATAGCGAGGCGTTCGGATGCGCGGTCTGCTGGTGGGAGTTTCTTTGGCTTTGTCGTTCGTGGCGACAAACCTCTGCGCGCAACCGGCCCCGGCGCCGAGCGGGCCCGAAAAGATCTACGCCGAACTCGCCGGCCTGTCGCCGACCGAGCGCACAAAGCGGCTGGAGGACGGCGCGCGCCGCGAGGGCAAGCTCACCATCATCCACGCCATGGCGCGCACGGAGGCGAACAATCAGGCCGAAGCCTTCCGCAAGCGCTATCCGTTCGTGGATGTCGAACTGACCAATCTGGGGTCACAGGACGCCGTCGAGCGCATTCTGGCCGAGGAAACCGCCGGTCGGCATCTGACGGACGTTTCCGTCGCGGCTTTGCCGGACTTTCAAGACCTTTTGAAGAACGACCTGCTGGCGCGCTATCCGACCCCCGCGACCAAAACGGTGCTGCCGCAATATTCCAACTTCGTCGATCCGCAGAACCGCTGGGTGCCGTGGTTCTGGAGCGAGCACGGCCTGTCCTACAACACCAATCTGGTGTCGCCCGAGAAGGCCCCGAAGGATTGGTTCGATCTCTGCGATCCCTATTTCAAGGGCAGCGTTTCGTTCGATCCGGCGGAGATCCGCTTTCTGTCGGGCCTTTATGCAATGCTGGGCGAACAGAAGACCGAGAGCCTGCTGAAATGTCTCGGCGCCAATCAGCCGATTATCCAGCGCGGCCATCTGCAGCGCATGGAGCTGATGATCGCCGGCGACCACATGGCTCAGGGCGACAATTATCTCTACGCCGGACTGGCGATCAAAAAAAAGAACCCGGCCGCGCCCTATGCGATCGTCTTCAGCGCGGCGGTGCTGGGTTACGGCGGCGCGACGATCATCAACCGCAACACGCCGCACCCCTATACGGCGGCGCTGTTTGCTGACTGGTGTATCGGCGAGGAGAACCAGAACTGGGTCGCCAGCCTGTTGCGCGGCCCGGTGGCGATCCCGCATCCGTTCCTGCCGCCGGAGGTAAAGATCGTGGCCTTCGGCGACGCCCCGAAGGACGTGATGGACCGCCTGCTCGGCTACTGGCGAACCTACGTCGAGAAGAAGTAAGCGAGTCAGGCTGGCGTCTTCGGCATTGGCAGGCCGAGGTTCTGGCGCAGCGTCCTGCCTTCGTATTCGGTGCGGAACAGGCCGCGCTTTTGTAATTCCGGGATCACCAGATCGGTGAAATCGTGCGCCGGGCCGGGCGTGTAGGGATACATGACAGTGAAGCCGTCCGCGCCGCCGCCCCGGAACCATTCCTCCATGTCGTCCGCGATGGTCTTGCCGGTGCCGATCACGACACGGTGGCCGGAGCCCGCCGCGAAGCGCAGGCCGAGCTGACGGATCGACAGGTTCTCG
>CANJEY010000048.1 GCA_947472615.1 Beijerinckiaceae bacterium | reverse complement strand
TGGAATTCGACCTCCACACCGAGCCGCTTCAGTTCCGTCTCGACCTTGCGCACATCCGCCACGGGCGGATTGTTGTCGTCCGCGCCGAAGAAACCCGCGATGGGACAGCGGATGTTCGGCAGACGCTCGAGCACCGTCGGCCCATCGCCGCGCGCGCGCATGACGCCGCCGCCGTAACAGTCGATTCCGCAGCGGAAGTCCTCAATGGTCGCGCAGCCGAGCAGCGCATGACGCCCACCCATGCAATGGCCGATGATGCCGGTGCGCTTCGGGTCAACCATCGACATGGCCCGCAAATAATCGGTCGCGGCGCGCATGTCGGCGATGATGCGCATATCGAGCATCGCGTCCTTCTTGCGCGCGAGGTCGGTCTCGTCCGGCGTGTGATGATAATGGTCTGGTGCGACCACCACGAAGCCTTCGCGCGCCAGCATTTCGGCGTTCAACCGCGTGAAGGGGCCGAGACTGCGCTGATAATGCGAGAGCAGCAGGCCCGGAAACGGGCCGTCGCCGTCGGGTCTGGCGACCAGCATCTCCATCGGACTGCCGTCGACCACGAGCTTCACGGAGTCGAGCATGGTTCCTCCCAATATGTCCTGTTCGTTGGAGCGACTATCGGAAGCGCATGTGATCGTGTCAATCGCAGCGGCGATCTCGACGTTGCTCCGCTGGACAGGCTTCGGGCGACCGAATACGACTGACGCAGAACAGAAATTTGGGAGGTTCGCGCAATGCCGGGAATCGGATCGCGATCGTTGTCTGTCGCCGTCGCAATCATGCTTCAGCTTGCATCGACCCTTTGCGCCTCGTCGCAGGAGCAGCCCTACAGGGGCAAGCAGATCCGCATGGTGATCGGCAGTGGCGCTGGCGGCGGCTACGACACGTATGGCCGCATTCTGTCGCGCTTTCTCGAAAAGTACATTCCCGGCAAGCCGTCCGTGGTGATCCAGAACATGCCGGGCGCTGCCGGCATGACGGCGATGAACTGGGCTTACAATGTCGCCCCGAAGGACGGCACGGTCATCCTCGCGACATTCAACGTGCTGCTGGCGCAGCCGCTGTTCGACGATCCGACCGTGCAATACGACATGCAGAAATTCGAGCCGGTCGGCAGTTTCTCGAAGATTCAAAACACCTGCATCACCTGGCACACAAGTCCGATCAAGACGATCCAGCAGGCGAAGGAGCGCGAGGTTCTGCTTGCCGCCACAGGCGCGGCTGGCAATTCGGTGCTGTGGCCGAAGATCATGAACGCCGTACTGGGTACGAAATTCAAACCCGTCGTGGGCTACGGCACCAGTGAGCAGCGGCTCGCGCTGGAGCGCGGCGAAGCGGAAGGAATCTGCGGCCTGTCGTGGTCCACCATCAAGGCCTCGACGCCGGACTGGGTGATGAACAAGCGCATCAACGTCCTCGTGCAGACGGGGGGAGCGCGCCAGAAAGCTTTGCCGGATGTGCCGCTGGTGCTGGACTTCGTCACAAATTCCGACGATCGGACGTTGCTGAACTTCATGTCCTTCATCGAAGAGCTCGGCCGTCCCTTCATCATGCCGCCCGGCACGCCGCCGGCGTTGGTGTCGATCGTGCGGCGCGCGTTCGACGCGTCGCTGTCCGACCCCGAGATGATCCGCGAAGCGGAGGCGCAACTTCTCGAAGTCGATCCGATCTCCGGAGAAGACATGGCGCGCATCATTCGCGGCGCTTACGCGATCCCGAAATCGGTGGTGAAGCGGGTGAGCCAGATCGCCGCCGAATAGGCGAGCGGCGTCGCAGCAAGCCGTTCAACCTGCCTTGCGGTGCGGCTCGCGCAGCCCGACGCGTTCCATGCGCGGCAGCAGTTCGTCGCGGATGTGGTGGAAGTCGTCGACGTAATTGATCATGCCGAGCGCCAGCCCGTCGAGGCCAATCGCGTTCAGCTTCTGGAACGTCTCGATGGCGTCGTCGTAGCTGCCGATGATCGGATAGCCCGCGCCGGTGATGAGTCGCGCCTGCAGATTCTTCTGCTGCTTCATCCAGGTGTTCGGCCGTGACCCTTTCAGATTGGCCGCATAGCCGGCCGATTCCCAGTCGCCGTGTTCGTGAACGATATAGTGATGATAATCCTCCGCTTCCTTGCGGGTGCGACGGACCATCAGGTGCGAACTGGCAAAGATGTTGCGCAATTGGCCGGGCGGCGACACCCTGCGGAAATAGTCGATCTTCGGCGTCACTTCCTCAAGGCTCGGAATGGCCGTGAACAGACAGTCGGCGCTGTTGGCGGCAAAATCGCGCCCCATTTCGGAATTGCCGGCCGCGACCAGCAAGGGCCGCGAATTCCACCACGGCTTCGGCTTTCCAAGCACGTTCTTCAGCTTGTAGAATTTGCCCTCGTAGTCGAACGGTTCGGTTTCCGACCAGATCCGTTTGACGATGTCGAGCCATTCGCGCGTGTACACATAGCGATCGTCGTGCTCACGTAGTTCGACGCCCATGCTGCCGAATTCAGTCGGATTCCAGCCCGACACGATGTTGAGTCCGAAACGCCCCTGTCCGATGTGATCTGCCGTCACCATCTGCTTGGCGGCGAACACCGGATTGATGAACGCCACATGCAGGGTGCCGAAGGTGGTGATTTCCTTCGTCGAGGCGAGCAGCCCGCAGGCCCACGTCAGCGTCTCGAAGGTGGTGCCAAGCGAATCCGTTTCGCCGCGGTAGCCGTGCCAGCGCGCGATGGGGAGCAGAAATTCGAGGCCGGCGTCGTCGGCTAGCTGCGCGGCGCGGACGTTGTTCGCCCATGACGCATCCCAGCGCTCAGGGGCCTTGTTGAGACTCAAGCCGCCCGAGCAGTTCATGCCGAACAGGCCGAGCTTGAACTTGTTGCGATTGAAAATGCGCGTGTCGTCTCTGCTCGCGGCCATCGACGGACTGCTCCTCCAGTGTGCTCGCAAAAGGTTTACCGGACTGCAAACCAGCGCGCGAGGCGAATGGGATTCTGAAGGCTTTGCGCCTTCAGATGCGTTTCCTCATGTGCGGCGAATGGGTTCGCCTGCTTCGTTGTCTCTACCGCGCTCCAGGCAGCCGCCGCCCGGAGCGGTCGCCGAACTATTCGTCTTCGCCTAGGCGCCCAACTTCTGCGCCAGAGCGTCGGAGATTTCGAAATTGGCGTAGACGTTCTGTACGTCGTCGTTGTCTTCCAGCGCGCCCAAAAGCTTCATGGCTTTTTCGCCGGCCTCGTCGTCGAGCGTGTTGGTGGTCTGTGGCCGCCAGATCAGTTTCGCCTTGCGGGGCTCGCCGAACTTCGCCTCGAGCGCCTTGGCGACGTCCGCGAAGCCTTCCATCGAGGTGACGATCTCGTGCCCTTCCTCGCTGGTGGAGGCGTCGTCCGCGCCGGCCTCGATGGCGGCTTCCATCATCTGGTCTTCAGTTGCGACCTTGGCATCGTATTCGATGACCCCAACGCGATCGAACAGGAACGACACCGCGCCGGTCGCGGTCATTTCCCCGCCGGCCTTGGTGAAGTAGGAGCGCACCTCGCCCGCCGTGCGGTTGCGATTGTCGGTCAGCGCCTCAATGACGAGCGCGACGCCGCCGGGGGCGCGGCCCTCGTAGCGCACCTCGTCGTAATTCTCGCCTTCGCCGCCGGCGGCCTTCTTGATCGCGCGCTCGATGTTGTCTTTCGGCATGTTCTCGGCGCGCGCTTCCTGCACGGCCAGACGCAGGCGGGGATTCATGTTCGGGTCGGGCATGCCCATCTTGGCGGCGACCGTGATTTCGCGCGCCAGCTTGCCGAAGATCTTGGAGCGAAGGGCGTCCTGCTTGCCCTTCTTGTGCATGATGTTCTTGAACTGACTATGGCCTGCCATGTCCCCGGGTCCCGTCGATGTGCGAATGCGGGCGCGGCCCGCAGGAAATCGGGCGGCTTATACGCTTGGCCGCCGCAGAATTGAAGACCTTCACGGCCAGCGCCACGCCAGCAGGGCCGAAAGCGCCTCGCTGGCCGGCAACCAGCCCAGAACCGCGTCCGACTGGATCGACAGGATCAGCGCCCCCGCCAGCGACACGAACGTGCCGACAACGATGCCGGGGCCGAAGATTTCATGCTCGCGATTGATCAGCCAGCTGAAATAGACCCGGAACACGCTCGACAGCCGCATCATCGGAGCGACGACCGACACCGGGGCCAGCGACAGCGCCATGTAGCGCAGCATCTGCGCCATGCCGACCGCGACGCTGGCGATGAAGAACCAGTTGAGATTGCTGCGGCCGATGCGGCTGATGTCCTTCATGGTGCCGGGCCGCAGCATGGCGAGCCCGGCCGCGCCGCTGGCGGCGATGTAGGAGATCAGCCCGGCCGCGACGCCGCGCCCGATGCCGCCGCCGGTCTCCAGCCCCAGCCGGACGAAAATCGGACTCGTCCCGTAGGACAGCGACGAGATGATCGCGAAGAAGATGCCCTCGGGCCAGTTCGGCTTGAACGAGGAGGTCGTCTCCGACTTGCCCTTCTTCCACGTCAGCACCGGGCCGAGGCAGACCAGCACGATGCCGATCACCATGATGCCGTTGAGCTTCTCGCCGAGGAAGAAGATCGCCAGACCGAGCGCCACGAGAATGTTCGTGTCCTGGATGGGGCCGACCAGATTGGTGCCGATGGCCTTGGAGCCCCGGTAGTTCGCATAGCGGCCGATGACGAAATGCACGATGCCGGCGCAGCCCAGCCAGAACATGCTGGCCCATGAAAACGTCGCCAGTTCCGACAGGGAGCCGAAGATCAGCAGCGCTGCGAAGAAGAACGGCACCCCGAACGGCACGGAAATCGCCATGCCCTGCCAGACGCTCCCAGACACGACCCCGCGCCGCGCGGTGGCGTTGTTGAGGGAAAAGAACGCCGCCGAGACGAGCGCCAACAATCCGCCGAGCATTGATTCTGTTTCCCCCGACCCTTTTGATTGGCCGAGGGAATATCAGCCGGAGTTCGCGCCTGTCACCCCCCTAAACCCCGGAACCGCCTCGGCCAGCCTGCCGCCGAGCCACACTAATAAACGCTAATTGTAGCCGTAACTTGTAATGGAGTAACCGTCCGACGGATCAGCTATCGTGATGCACCAAGTCGGGGTTGCCTCGACGTTGTCTTATTTTAGTACCACACAAGAAAAATCCGATTTTGCATTCTGAATTTTTTGTATTATTTTTAAATGCAAATTTAATACATCGGTTTATTTTATTTTTATCTTGTGTTGCGATTTTCGTAAAAAATTCGACTTCATCGCGTGTTTTAAAATGTACTTTCCGATAATTTTTTTCCCATTCTAAAATTATATTTTCCATGTTGGGATTAGCAATAAAATTGCTAATGTATACTTTATCCTGATAACAATTTTCCGAATCGGTTAAAATCTCAATGCTAACCTGATCGTTGGACCAGTAGACTGAAACAGGAGAACATGCGAGCGGCCAGAACCCGGTTCGCACACCATATTGTTTGATGAGCGCCAAATCAATGGAATTGATCGCCGAAAAATAATTTTGGACTTCATCAGTATGGTGAAGTAATTCGCGATAGTCGGGGCGCTGGCTACAAGCAACATTGCCTACTTGATCGCTATTCAATTGGAGAATAGGGGCATCAGAAAAACGGTAAAAATATGCAGCTCGCAATACATTTCGAATGGCAAACTCGTCGGTAATTGATAACTGACCGGAACAACTCGTAGATATTAAAAATGGGAAAAACAAAGCTACGATGCGAATATAATAATTTACATTATCACCGAAAATGGTTGTTGCGAACATATCTCTCCCCGAATTTTTATTAAATTCCTACTGTTCGGGGCAGATGTCAATTTTGAAACATAAACTCGCGACAGTTTCAAGTCGAATATCACTCCCAAAACCCCGGCCGCGCCTCGGCCAGCCGTCCGCCGAGACGCACTGGCGCGATTTTCGTCGCCAGCCCGGTGGAATCGTCGGTTTCGACCGCCACGCCGCACAGCGTCGCCGGGCCTAACGCCGGCTCGAACCGGCCGGACGGGATGCGCCGTGTGAAGCGGCGCAGCGGCTCCTCCTTGTCCATGCCGATGACGGAATCGTAGTCGCCCGTCATGCCGGCGTCGGTCTGGTAGGCGGTGCCGTGGGTCAGGATCTGCGCGTCCCCGGTCGGCACATGGGTGTGGGTGCCGACGACCAGCGAGGCGCGGCCGTCGCAGAAATGCCCCATGGCGTATTTCTCGCTCGTGGTCTCGCAATGCATATCGACGAGGATCGCGTCGCAGGCCATGCCGAGCGGGCAGGCGGAAAGCTCCCGCTCGACGCCCGCGAACGGATCGTCCAGCGGGTCCATGAACACGCGGCCGAGCACGTTCATCACCAGAACGCGCGCGCCATTCTGCGCCTCGATCATGTTGACGCCGCGCCCCGGCGTGCCGGCAGGATAGTTCAGCGGGCGCAGCAGGCGGGGCTGGCGCTCGATGAACACCAGCGCCTCCTTCTGGTCCCACGAATGATTGCCGAGCGTCAGGCAGTCGGCCCCGGCGTCGAGAAACTCGTTGGCGATCGTCTCGGTGATGCCGAACCCGCCGGCGGCGTTCTCGGCGTTGACGGTGACGAAATCGAGCTTCCAGTCGCGGCGGAGGCCGGGCAGGCGGTCGAGCAGGACGGCGCGGCCGGCGCGGCCGACGACGTCGCCGATGAACAGGAGGCGCATTCCGAAATCCCGACTACCCGAAGGCCAGCAATTCGTCTTCCGTTATCACGAAATCCAGCTTCTGGTCGTGGTCTTCGTCGGGGACTTCGGGGATTTCCTGACACGAAAACGCGACCCCGACCGCCAGCACCAGCCGGGTTTCGCGCAGGCGCTCCAGCGTCGCGTCGAAATGGCCCTGTCCGTAGCCGATGCGGTGGCCGCGCCGGTCGAACGCCGCCAGCGGCACGAAAAGCACATCGGGCTCCACAGAGGCTTTTTCTGCCTCCGGTTCGCTCAGGCCGTAGGCGGCCTGTACCAGCGAGTCGCCGGGCGACCAGGCGCGGAACAGAAGGGGCTGGCCGGCCCGCACCACCGGCAGGGCCGTGGCGAAGCCGGCGTCGGCCAGCGTGCGCAGGAGCGGAAACGTGTCGGCCTCGTCCCGGATCGGCCAGTAGGCGGACACGCATTTGACGCCCGGCCGGGCGCGGGCGAGCCGCAGACCTTCCGCCGCCAGATGTTCCGCGAATGCCTTGCGCTGATCGGGGGAAATCAAGGAACGCCGCCTCAGCGCCTGCTTGCGCAACGCGATCTTGGACGGGTCCTCGGCCATCGACGTGACAGATCCTCAAAAGGTGCGGGGCCACCTGGGCCGTGGGACATCGATCCCGGGAAACCTACAACGTAGGTGGGCGCCATGTAGCCAAGTCCACGGACAAGGCCAGGGACAGCTCCCTGGAGATCGATAAGGCCCCGGGAATGCGGTCCAACACAAACCCCGCAGCTCCGCCCGACCAATGTAGGGCGAAAGGGGCGTGAACGCCAGGGTTTTGGCGCGGCGCGTGACACCCCCGCCACACTCGGCTAAAAGCCGCCCTCGCCCAAGATCGAAAGCCGCCATGATCCGCTCCGCCCTGATGAATGTGATGACCGCCGCCGCCATCAAGGCCGGGCGCGGGCTGAAGCGCGACTTCGGCGAGGTCGAGAATCTGCAGGTGTCCGTGAAGGGGCCGGGCGATTTCGTCTCCGCCGCCGACATGCGGGCCGAAAAGACGATCTTCGAGGAATTGTCGAAGGCGCGGCCCGGCTATGGCTTCCTGATGGAGGAGCGCGGCGAGGTCGAGGGCGCAGACAAGAGCCATCGCTGGCTGGTGGATCCGCTCGACGGCACCACCAATTTCCTGCACGGCCTGCCGTTCTTCGCCGTTTCGATCGGGCTCGAACGCGAGGGCCAGCTGGTCGCGGGCGTCGTCTACAACCCGGCCACCGACGACATGTATGTCGCCGAAAAGGGTCAGGGCGCGTGGCACAATAACCGCCGCCTGCGCGTCTCGGCGCGCCGCGAACTGGCGGATTCGCTGATCGGCACCGGCGTCGCGCCGCTCGGCAAGTCGCAGCAGCATCCCCGTTTCAAGGCCGAATTGTCGAACGTGCTGGCGCGCGTCGCCAATGTGCGCCGCTTCGGGGCGGTGTCGATCGATCTGGCGCTGGTGGCGGCCGGCAAGCTCGACGCCTTCTGGGAGCGCGGCCTGAACGCTTGGGACGTGGCGGCTGGCATCGTGCTGATCCGCGAGGCGGGCGGCTACATCAACGATTGCGACGGCGGCGACACGATGCTGAACTCCGGTTCGATCTGCGCCGGCAACGAACAGATCCAGCGCCAGATCCTGCCGCTGCTGCGCCCGGCCTGAGCCGGGAGCGCGCCGCCTCACATCGTCCGCAATTGTCACGCATCTGAAGCGCGTTTTTGGGAAAGTGCGCGGAATCTGCTAGCATTCCGGCGCGCTTCGCTTCGGGCGCTTCGCCCTGCCGACACGAGGATGTTCACGAGCCCATGGCGTCCGACCGCGATCCCTACCGGCTGTCCTCTCCGCGCATCTTTCTGGTGCGCATGCTGGTCTTCCTGATCCTGGTCGGCTTCGTGGCGATGATCCTCTATCGCCAGATCGGCATCGCCTTTATGGCGAATCCCGGCCTGAACGCGCTGATCGGCGGCGTCCTCTTTATCGGCATCGTGCTGGCGATCCGGCAGGTATGGCGGCTGTTTCCGGAAATCCGCTGGGTGAATGCTTTGCGCGCCGGCGTGCCGGGCGATGCCCGCGCGCCCGTCCTGCTCGCCCCGATGGCGACCATTCTGGGCGATTCGGCGACGCTGCGGGCCATTTCCACCACGACGCTGCGCGCCATTCTGGATTCGATCGGCACCCGCCTCGACGAAGCCCGCGAGATCGCCCGCTATCTGATCGGCCTGCTGGTGTTTCTGGGCCTGCTTGGCACGTTCTGGGGCCTGCTCGAAACCGTGGGCTCCATCGGCAACGTCATCAAGTCGATGCAAACCGGCGCGGACGCCGCCGTGATGTTCGACGATCTGAAGAACGGCCTGTCGGCCCCCATCGCCGGCATGGCGATTTCGTTCACATCGTCGCTGTTTGGCCTCGCGGGTTCGCTGATCCTCGGCTTCCTCGATCTGCAGGCCGGGCAGGCGCAGAACCGTTTCTACAACGAACTCGAAGACGCGCTGTCGGCGAACGCCGTCGACGCTGCGCCGGTCAATGCGGCCGCGCAGGGCGAGGGCGTGCCGCTCGCCATCAGGCAGGCGCTGGACCGCATCGCGGCCGCCAGCGCGCCGGCTGATCCATCCAGTTCGCGCGCCTCGATGGCCGCCATGGCCAATCTGGCCGAAGGCATTCAGGGCCTCGTGCAGCACATGCGCAACGAGCAGCAATTGATCCGCGACTGGGTGGAGGCGCAGGCGAGCCAGCAGGCCGAGATCAAGAAACTGCTCGAACGTCTGACGCGCGAATCGGAGCGCACCTGATGGCGCTGGCCAAAGGTCGCCGCGGCGGACGCGGCTTCGACTACTGGCCGGGCTTCGTGGACGCGCTGTCCACCATGCTGCTGGTGATGATCTTCCTGCTGTCGGTGTTCATGCTGGCGCAATTCTTCCTGTCGCGCGACCTCAGCGGCAAGGATGTGGCGCTGACAAAGCTCAACCGGCAGATCGAGGAGCTGACCTCGCTGCTGGCGCTGGAGCGGGCGCGTGGCGCGGATTCGCAGGCGAGCCTCTCCACCTTGCAGGCGTCGCTCGAACTCGCCGAAAGAGAAAAGGGCCGGCTGCAGGGTCTCGTGGATGCGCGCGGCGCGAACGCCGACGCCGCTGGCGGCGCAGCCGCTGCCGCCCAACAGGCGCTTGACGCCGAGCGGCAATTGTCGGCACGCGCCGCCGCGCAGGTCGAAATCCTCAACCAGCAGATCAACGCGCTGCGCCGCCAACTTGCCGCGCTGGAAGACGCGCTCAACGCCTCCGAACAGCGCGACCGCGATTCGCAGGCGCGCATCGCCGATCTCGGCTCGCGGCTCAACGTGGCGCTCGCCCAGAAGGTGCAGGAACTGGCCCGCTACCGCTCCGACTTCTTCGGCCGTCTGCGCGAAATCCTCGGCGCACGGCCGGGTGTGCGGGTGGTGGGCGACCGCTTCGTGTTCGAATCCGAAGTGCTATTCGACACCGGACAGGCGGGCCTCAATCCGGCCGGGCGCGGCGAACTCGACAAGCTCGCCTCGGCGGTGAACGATCTCGAACGCGAAATCCCGCCCGAACTGCCGTGGGCCTTGCGGGTCGACGGCCACACCGACAAGCGGCCCGTCAGCGGCGGTCGCTTTCAGTCCAACTGGGAATTGTCGGCGTCGCGCGCCATCGCGGTGGTGCAATATCTGATCACAAAGGGCGTCTCGCCCGACCGGCTGGTGGCGGCGGGATTCGGTGAATTCCAGCCGCTCGACAAGGGCGAGACGGACGACGCGCTGCGCCGCAATCGCCGCATCGAGCTGAAGCTGACGGACCGCTGATTCTCATTCGCATGGCCGTCATGCGTCGCCACCTGTTGCGGCGCAGCGAAAAATAACCGAACCTACGGGCCACAGGAGCTTCCATGGCCACGCAATTCGCCCGCATCGAACCGCAGCATCGCGCTTTCATCGAGCGCCAGCGCATCTTCTTCGTCGCCTCCGCGGCGGCGGACAGCCGCGTCAATCTTTCACCGAAGGGGCTGGATGCGCTGCGGGTTCTGGATGACAGAAGCGTCTGCTATCTTGACCTCACCGGCAGCGGCAGCGAGACGTCCGCGCATCTGCTGGCGGACGGACGGCTGACGATCATGTTCTGCGCCTTCGAGGGGCCGCCCAACATCCTGCGCCTTTACGGCCATGGCAGGAGCCTCGTGCGCGGAACGTCGGACTACGCCGAGATGCTTGCCGCGCGGTACGGCGGCGTCGAGACGCCCGGCGCGCGGGCGATCATCGTACTCGACTGCGATCTGGTGCAGACGTCCTGCGGCTTTGCGGTGCCGCTGTTCGACTACAAGGACGACCGGCCGACTCTGGTGCGTTGGGCGGAACAGAAGGGCGAGGATGGCGTCGCCGCCTATCGCCGAGACAAGAACGCCGAGAGCATGGACGGTCTGCCGACCGGGCTGCTGTGACGGCTGCCCCAACATGATCGCCCCCGCCGTCGCTTCGCGATAAGCTGCGCGCAACAGATTCGGGGCGCGCGCGAAATGATCGGCAAGCTCAAGGGCGTCATCGATTCCTACGGCGAGGATTTCGTCATCCTCGACGTGCATGGCGTCGGCTATGTGGTGTCGTGCTCGTCGCGCACGCTGCAGACCCTGCCGCGTCCCGGCGAGGCCGCCACGCTCTCCATCGAAACATATGTGCGCGAGGACGCGATCCGTCTGTTCGGTTTCGCCAGCGATTCGGAGCGCGACTGGTTCCGTCTGTTGCAGACCGTGCAGGGCGTCGGGGCGAAAGTGGCGCTCGCCATTCTGGGCGCGCTGGCGCCCGGCGATCTGGCCTCCGCCATCGCCCTGCAGGACAAGGCTATGGTGGTGCGCTCGCCCGGCGTCGGCCCGAAACTCGCCGCCCGCATCGTCGCCGAACTGAAGGACAAGGCCCCGGCCTTCGGCTCCGTCGACCCCGCCGTGGCGCGTCTGGCGGGCGAGGACGACGTGAAATCAGCCCCAAAGCCCGTGCAGGACGCGATCTCGGCTCTGGTCAACCTCGGCTACGGCCGCCCGCAAGCCGCCGCAGCGGTCGCGGCCAGCGCCAAGGCGCTGGGCGAGGCGGCCGAAACGAGCGCGCTCATCCGGCGGGGGTTGAAGGAGCTGGCGGGCTAGACGCCCACAGCCTCCCACACCTTCTCTTTCGGCCTGCACATGCGCACGCCCTTGGGGCCGGCCACGATGGGCCGCTGGATCAGGATTGGGTGCTGCTCGATCGCGTCGAGGATCTGGTCGTCGGTGAGCTTCACGTTATCGAGGCCGAGTTCATCGTAGGGCGTGCCGCTGCGGCGCAGGATGTCGCGCGGAGTCATGCCCATCTGCTTAAGCAGATCTTTCAGCTTGGCGCGTGACGGCGGCGTCTTCAGATATTCGACGATTTCGGGCTCCACGCCCTTCTCGCGCAGCATTTCGAGCACCTGCCGCGAGGTGGAGCATTTCGGATTGTGGTAGATCGTGGTTTTCATGGTCCCGCCCGCTGATGGATTCGCTGGCGGGAGTTTAGCCTCTCAATCGGCGGCGCGCACGCCCGAAACACGGTCGGCCAGTCCGTTGAACCAGCGCCGGCCGGGCTTCTCGATGAACCGCCACGTCAGATACGAGACCGCCACGACCGCCACGAGATAGGCCAGCGCCAGCAGATCGTTGACGAGCGGCGCGGCGAAGCCGAACACCTCGTGCGTCTCGCCCGCCGCCTGCGTCTCGTGGGCGATTTCGTACCCGAGCCGTCCAGCCACCGCCACGATGGCGCGGCCGCCGACCAGCGCGATCAGCAGCGCCGTCATGTAGATCGAGTAGGAGAGGTCGCCCAGCAGCCGGAATGGCGCATTGTTCATGGCGCGCGACACCGGGCCGGCTTCGGCGGCGAAGCAATACACCAGCGCCCCGAACACGAAGGGCGCGGCAAAGGAGGCCGGGGTGCCGCCCGCATAGGCCACGAACCCGAACGCCAGCAGCACGACGGGAATTTCAGCCGCGCCGAATAGACCGCGATGGGTCTGGGCGCGGTCGCGGCTCGCCCGCCACAACAGGTTCACCGACACGCCGGCGAAAAAGCCTGCGACGCAGCGCAGGGTGCCGAGCCCGAAGGTCATGTCGAAGTCGCCGTGGCCGTTGCGCCAGCCCACCGCCAGCGCCGCGAGCACCAGCGCGCCCGCGATGAGCGGCATGGCGCGGCGGCCCGGAATGCACAGCGCGCCGAACAGGATGTAGGTCCAGAATTCCGACGAGATCGACCAGCTCGGCGTGTTCCAGCCGGTGGCCTGATAGAGGCCGACCGAATTCAGGAACGCCAGTTCGACCGGAATGGTGCCGGGCGCACGGTAGCCGCTGAACGGCGCAAGCACATCGCCCTGCGCGCCCTTGAGGCTGGCATAGTACCGCGCCGCCTCGAACAGGAAGAACGGCACGAACATCGCCGCATGTAGCGGCCAAAGCCGGCCGAAGCGGCGGATGACGAAATTGCTCAGGCTCTGACCGTCGCGCAGACGGTCGAAATACGCGTGGGCGATGACGAAGCCCGACAGCACGAAGAAGAAGTCCACGAACAGGCCCGCATGGCGCACCACGCCCGTGTGAAAAAGCCAGCCGTCGGCCTGAAAGCGATAGAGAGCCACCAGCAAGGCCGCGACGCCGCGCCAGCCGTCGAGGATATGGAAACGCGCGCCGCCGCCCGCCGCCGCATCGCTGGCCGGAAGATGCGCTGCGGGCGCGCGCCCGATTGCGGCATCGACCCGCAGGGCGGGGCCGAACCCGCCCGCGCCGGCCGTGGCCGCCGCTTCTCCCGCATTGAGCTTGAGCATTGTTTTTCCGAAGTTTCCAAGCCGCACAGCAAGATAGCTGACGCATCGCGGGGTTACGATTCCGTAAGCGTGGCAGGGTTAATGCTTTTGCCGGGAAGGCGATTCGGTTAAACATTCGGCCGGATGGTCTTCGCGACCGGTTTGGCTGGCGTGGACTGCGCCGGACGTTCGCCCGCAGGGGATTCGTGTTCGAATTCGGGGCAAGATGCGACAGGAATTGTTCTGATGGCTGGCAAATACTTCGGCACGGATGGAATTCGCGGTCGCGCCAACGGCGTCATCACCCCCGATCTGGCCATGAAAGTCGGGCAGGCGACCGGTCTGTCCTTCCAGCGCGGCGAACATCGTCACAGGGTTGTGATCGGCAAGGACACGCGCCTGTCGGGCTACATGATCGAAAACGCGCTCGTGGCGGGCTTCACGTCGGTCGGCATGGACGTGCTGCTGCTCGGCCCGGTGCCGACGCCGGCCGTCGCGATGCTGACGCGCTCCATGCGGGCTGACGTCGGCGTGATGATCTCCGCGTCGCATAATCTCTTTGAGGACAACGGCATCAAGCTGTTCGGGCCGGACGGCTACAAGCTGTCGGACGAGATCGAGCGCGAGATCGAGCGCATGATCGATCAGGATCTCGGTCCGCGCCTCGCGGGTTCGCGCGATCTCGGCCGCGCCCGCCGCGTCGACGACGTGCGCGCCCGCTACATCGAATTTGCCAAGCGCACGCTGCAGCGCAACCAGTCGCTGGAAGGCCTGCGGGTCGTGGTCGATTGCGCCAACGGCGCCGCCTACAAGGCCGCGCCCGAAGCCCTGTGGGAACTGGGCGCCGAAGTCTTCACCATTGGCGACGAGCCGGATGGCTTCAACATCAATCAGGATTGCGGCTCGACCGCGCCGGACGCCCTCATCCGCAAGGTGCGCGAAGTGCGCGCCGACATCGGCATCGCGCTCGACGGCGACGCCGACCGCGTACTGATCGTCGACGAGCAGGGCCGTCTGGTGAATGGCGACCAGCTGATGGCGGTCGTGGCGCAGAGCTGGAAAGAGGAAGGCCGTCTGTCGAAGCCCGGCATCGTGGCGACGATCATGTCGAACCTCGGCCTTGAGCGTTATCTGAATTCCATCGATCTGTCGCTCGAGCGCACCGCGGTCGGCGACCGCTATGTTCTCGAACATATGCGCGAGCATGGTTTCAATGTCGGCGGCGAGCAGTCGGGCCACATCATCCTGTCCGACTATTCGACGACGGGCGACGGTCTGGTGGCGGCGCTGCAGGTGCTGGCCGTTGTGCGCCGGCTGCAGAAGCCGGTCAGTCAGGTCTGCCGCCGATTCGAGCCGGTGCCGCAATTGCTGAAGAACGTGCGCGTCGCCAATTCCAGCGTGATGGGGCAGGAGGCTGTGCAGCAGGCGATCCGCGACGCCGAACAGCGGCTCGTGGGCGGCCGCATCGTGATTCGTCCGTCCGGCACCGAGCCGGTGATCCGCGTGATGGCGGAAGGCGACGATTATGCGCTCGTCGAGGATGTCGTCGACGGTTTGTGCGCTGCGATTCGCGGCCGCGCCAGCGCGATCGCGGCCGAATAAGGTCTCGACTTCACCGCAAATACCTTGACGGTTGAGCGAAAGTTTCGACGAAGTTTCAAGGCTTTGAATTATTGTTAGCCTTAATTTTTAGGGTTAAGTCCGCATTAAGGAAATTACGGCATCGTCCCTTCGTGAACTGAGCATGGGTCCTTTTCGGAGCCCGGCTATCAAGAATGGATGTAACTCATGGGCAAGCGTAGAGCCCTTTTTCTGGCCGGTGCAGTCGGACTCGGCTCCGCGACGACAGCCTTCTCGGCCGATCTTTTGCCGCCGCCGCCCCCGCTCGATCCGGGCATTGCGATTGTCGAATCCGATCCCAACGGCTGGTACATCCGCGGCGACGCGGGCGTCGGCGTGACGGTGGTCAACTCGATGCGGTCGACCTTCGCGTTCAACGTGCCGGGCGTAGTCGTGGAGAACAAGAGCTTCTCGGATCCGGCCTTCGTGCGCTTCGGTCTCGGCTATCAGTTCAACAACTGGCTGCGGGCGGACATCACGGGTGAATATCGCACCGCCTCGAACATGGCGGCGATCGAAAGCTTTAATCAGGGCGCATTCTTCGTTCCTGCCACGGCCGACAAGTCCTACGACAATTACGCCGGTCAGGTCAGTCACGCCGTGCTGATGGCCAACGGCTATGTGGATCTCGGAACCTGGAACCGCATCACGCCTTATCTCGGCGTCGGCATCGGTTACGCCCGCCACACAGTGTCGGGTCTGCACGACTTCGGCGGCGTCGCGGCGTTTGCACCGGGTCAGTATGGCATCTCGGGTCTCGGCTTCGCGCCGACTAAATCGAGCGGCAGCCTCGCCTGGTCGCTTATGGGGGGTCTTGGCTATTCGGTGAACCAGAACCTCAAGCTGGAACTGGGCTATCGCTATCTCGATCTCGGCACCGCCACGGCGGCGGAGATCACCTGTCAAACACAGGCCGCCAATACCTGTCCGTTTGAAGTGCAGAAATACAAGCTCGCCTCGCACGACTTCCACATCGGCATGCGCTGGATGTTCGGCGCGTCGGGCTCCACGACCGTCACCACCGCCTATGCGGGCGGCGGCGCGGCTGCGACCTCGTATTCGGGTGGCTATGCGGGCGGCGGCGCTTACGTGGCCCCTCCGCCGTCGGGCGCGGTCTATGCGGGCGGCGGCGCTTACTCCAGCGGCGCCAGTTATTCCAGCGGTGCGTCGGGCGCGGCCTATGTGTCGGCTCCCCCGCGCAAGCGCGCACCGCGCAAGCCGGTCCGCGTTCGCTCTGCGCCGATGTCGCATCTCGATGCGCCGCCGCGCATGGAGACGCAGGACTTCTGACCGATCGAACGATCGTCGACGACAAAGCGCGGACCAACATCCGCGCTTTTTTATTGCCTGGACGAACTCAGAAATACCGCTGCCGCACAGGCATTTTTGAAAAAATCTGCTGTCAAGCGACGCGAGCGTTTATGGTTAAGCACCCTTTAAGCAATCGCTGCGATGATTCCTTATGGCCGGGTCGTCCGCGACTCGCCAGCGTGAACGAGGAAGAAAGATGGGTACCTTCAAGTCAGCCGCGTTAGGCGCTCTGTGTTCCATGATCGGCTTCGCGGCTTCCGCCGCCGACTATGGCGATCAGCTGTTCGCGCCGCCGCCTCTCGATCCGCCGTCGCCGGTGGAACTCGGAACAGGCTGGTATCTGCGCGGCGATTCAAGCTGGGGCCGCGCCTCGCTGCCGCTGCTGAATTCCGACGCCTCATTCTCGCAAGCGCCCAAAGCGACCGAAAGCTGGACGCTCGGTCTCGGCGCCGGATACAAATTCAATAACTGGCTGCGCGC
>CANJEY010000047.1 GCA_947472615.1 Beijerinckiaceae bacterium | reverse complement strand
TTTGCGGTTGTTTGAAAAATGAGGGGATGGCTGAGGGCTCGGCTTTCAAACAGAAAGTCACCAGGCTTCTTTTGAGCAACTTTGATGTACTCGTCCACGGCCTTCACGAGTCTGCTCGGTCAACTCGAACCTCACGGGTCGCCTCGTTTTCTTTTGCCGGACAGTCGCCCTGTCTACAGCAAGCCCATGGGGGCGACGTCATCCACCCGAAGGGCGACCACGTCACATCCGCGGAGTTTTCTGTCGATGGCCAGGTTGAACACGGCGAGCTCACGCGTCCTGCCTTCAATCTGCAGCTTTGTCCGGCTCGCCCATACGTGTTTGGTTCGCAGAGGGGGCTTTGCGCCAATCGATTTGCCCTTGTTCCAAGGGGTGCGGACCGGCGGCACTGGTATGGCGTGTTCAACGTTCATGACGATACTCCTCTTACCGAGAAGTTTGCCAGAATGCCTAGGTGTTTAGACCGGACAGTCGATTCAACGGCCGGTTTCGGGCAATTCCGGCCCCCAAAATGTCCGACACTGTGGAGAGGCCGTCGCCCTTTGACCCTGAGCAGTCTTATTGGTGCGACAAGCCATCGCTTCGGCGGGCTGGGCGTTGTTGCTATGGTTATCCTCGTGAAAATAGATTTGAACGGAAATCTCTCGCCCGCAATTTGCGACAACAGAGACAACGCCTTTGCTGGGGTCGGTTTAGGATTTGTGATAGTTAACCAGCGCCATTGCAAGCCGAATTGGGATGCAGTCCCGGAGAAGAAAAGTGCCAAAAATCGCAATTGTGGGTCCTGGCGCGATTGGTGGAACGGTTGCTGCGTGGTTGGCGCAAAGGTCGGATCACTCGATAATCGTTTGTGCGAGAACACCTTTTGATCAATTAAAAGTAGAAACCCCGCAAGGGGTGATACTGGCTCGACCCAAGATACTTTACTCTCCTGAACAAGCTTCAGTTGTCGATTGGGTCCTTATAGCAACAAAGGCCTACGCTGTACCTGAAACAGTTTCGTGGTTGCCAAGATTGATCGGTTCCCAAACGTGTATTGCCGTTCTGCAGAACGGTGTGGAACACGTCGATCGTTTCGCCGCGAACGTCCCTAATTCCATCCTGCTTCCAGTCGTGATTGATATGCCGGCAGAGCGTTTGGAGCCGGGACACATCTGGCAACGTCGCAATGGGAAATTAATTGTGCCTGCCAATGACAGCGGTTGGGCTTTTTCACAGTTATTCTCAACACCATGTGTAACGGTGGTTCCTGTGCTGGACTTCCAAAGTCAGGCGTGGCGCAAACTGGCGATCAATTGTGCGGGGGCAGTATCGGCACTTGTTTTGCAGCCAGCGCGAATAGCACGGCGACAGCCAATAGCCGCAATCATGCGAGAGCTTGTGCGGGAGTGCATTGACGTTGGGCGTGCCGAAGGAGCGAACTTGGGCGACGATTTAAATGAAGAGATCATCGAAAGCTACAAGCTGGGGCCACCTGATGCCGTTAATTCGATGCACGCGGATCGAATCGCGGGACGACCTATCGAAATCGATGCTCGCAACGGCGCAGTTGTTCGCTTTGGAATTCGGCACGGTATCCCCACCCCGATGAACCAAACGTTCGTGTCACTCTTGAAGGTCGCAGTCGAATGATTAACGGAGGATTATGATGCAATGAAAAATGATACGTGGTCATCGTAGGTTTTGCATCGTCGGTGGTCGAGCACTATCCGAAACTGAACGCTCATGAACGCCAATCACGTCTATTCGAAAAGGAAATGGGGCAAGCGCAGGCAGGCGCGTCCCCTTTCCGTCGCTCACGCGCGACCGGACAGGACTTCGGCAATCTGGACCGCGTTGAGCGCGGCGCCCTTGCGCAGGTTGGCCCAAGGCGCCGTCCATCCGATGTTCACGGCAATGCATCGCATTGGTTACGATGTCGCAACCCTGGGCAACCATGATTCAATTATGGTCTTGATTTTCTTTGAAGATCCTTAGCCACTTCGCCCTTTCCCTTCGTCTGCGCGAATCTGCAGGCGCTCAACGGCCGGAACGTGCTGCAGCCCTATAGGATCATCGACAAACACTTTGTTGCTGAGGACGGGTCTGAGCACTTGCTACGGATCGGAGTGATCGGCTTTGTTCCGCCGCAGATCATGCTGTGGGACAAGAGTAATCTCGATGGGCGCGTCCAGTGCGACGGCATCGTCGAATCAGCAAAGCGATATTTGCCGGAATTGCGCGGCAATTGCGATGCTGTTGTCGCTTTGTGCCATTCGGGAATCAGCGCTGCTCCGGCGCGGGGAAGAGACGAGAACGCATCGTTGCACCTTGCCGAAATCGGCGGATTCGACGCGATCATGGCCGGCCATTGGCATCGCGTCTTTCCGGGACCTGACTATTCTGGCGTTCGAGGCGTCGATCTGGACAGGGGGACAATCGCTGGCGTGCCGACAGTCATGCCCGGATTCTGGGGCAGTCATCTTGGCGTCATTGACCTTGTGTTCGCCAAGGACGGCGACAAGTGGTCGATCGTCAACTCGACGACCGAGGCGAAACCCATCTACCGGCGCGAAAAGGGCGCAGTTGTTTCGCTGGCCGATGCGGATAAAAACGTGATCGACGCAATCGCCAACGACCACGCGGCGACAGTGGAATGGGTCGGGCGGCCCGTCGGACATTTCGACCGACGCATTCACAGTTATTTTGTCTGGTGCGGATTCGACCCCGCCTCAGCCATCGTCAACGCGGCGCAGATCGCCTATGTGAAACCGCTTCTGGCAGGAACCCCACATCAAGGACTGCCGATTCTGTCGGCGGCTGCGCCGTTCAAAGCTGGCTATACGCCAGATGCCTACATCGATATTCCAGCCGGGCAAATCGCTCTACGTGATCTTGCTGATTTATATATTTATCCCAATACTGTAGCAGCTGTTCGGGTGACGGGAGCGACAATCCGCGAATGGCTCGAACATGCGTCTCGCATATTCAACCGCATCGATACATCTCGAAACGCCACACAGGAGCTGATCGACCGTCGTGTTCCGTCATACAATTTCGATTCAATTGCGGGCCTGAGTTACAGCCTGGACTTGTCTCAGCCCGCGCGCACGAATTTCGAGGGAAAGATCGTTGCGCCCGATGTGCATCGCGTCGTCGATCTGCGTTATCTGGGCGAACCACTCGACCTATCGCGAGAATTCGTCGTCGTCACGAACAATTACCGCGCCGATGGAGGTGGCAGCTTCCCCGGGCTCGATGGAAGCAATACGATTGTTCGCGCTCCAGACACGAACCTTGATGCAATTATCAAATTTGTCAGCGGAGGAAGCAATTCAATGCCGTCACCGCATTCGCCTTGGACGTTTGCTCCACTAGGGCATGCAGTCTCTGTTCAGTTCGACAGTTCACCGATTGGCCGCGAATGCTTGCCTGATGTCCCAAGTTTGCGCGATGCAGGCAATGGCAACGCAGGTTTCTCAAGGTACCAATTCAATCTTTCGTAACCGCTAAAGGCGACCGACCCGGGCTAGCATCGCATTCTCGATAGCTTCCGCAATCTGCTTGAGATGGATATTGGTTACTTCGCTGCCGGCCCGGCCAAGATCGAACTCTGGCTGAAATCCATCGCGCTGCGGCCAAACAGCATCCAGCGCAGGGAACCCGGCTTCGTCGATCTGTTTACGCGCCATTTCCATCTGCCGGTCGGAGCGGCCCGTCCTCGACAATACGAGAACGATCTTTCCTTCTGCACCCTTCCGGGCGAGCCTCCGCGCCAGCGCCAGGGTCGGACGCAAATCATCGCTGGAGGTTCCGGTCGGCAGAAACACGACATCGCTCTCTTCAGCGACATCCTTCGTCACGTCATCTGCCAGTCCTCGGGTGTCGACGACCACAAGGTCGTTGCCTTCGACGCTCTTGCGTAACTTCTTCAAGCTCTTGAAGGCCCGCGATTCAACTTCCGGCTCTATTCCCCTTCGTAGGCGAGCCGCGCTCCATTCGACGCACGACAATTGCTCCAGATCGAAATCTGCGATCAGTACTTTCTTGCCGAGCCGGGCGGCCGCGACCGCGAGAACGCGTGCAAGCGCGCTCTTGCCTACTCCGCCCTTCTGCCCGACAAATGATACAATTCGCATTTGCAAATTCCCGCCATTGTTTCCGATTGGTAACATCGTTGGGCTGTCACAATCCAGCCTTTGCGCTACCGCCGCCAAGACAAGTGATGCGCCCGCGCAACAGAGCAGGGATCAGTCAGTTTTGGTATCGCATTTTATGGCTTCGTCACACCCCTGTTGCGCGCGTCCCAAATAGGTTCGGCGAGCTTCCTGTTTGAAAGGAGGCCATTCGCAGGCGGTCGCTTCGCAGCCGTCTATTAGGGGCGTCTATCCAGACTGATCGGTGGCGATCGCACAAGAGCGCGCGATGTCCCGACCGGATTGGTTCGTGGAGATACAAATATGCAAGGTTTGAAGCTGTTGCTTGCGTCGTCGAGTGCAATTCCGGTGCTGGTCACCGGTGCGCTCGCGGCGGATTTGCCGTCGAAAAAGGCCGCACCGATTCAGTACGTAAAGATTTGCGATGCCTATGGCGTCGGATTCTTCTGGATTCCCGGATCGGACACCTGCGTACGTGTCGGCGGCTACGTGCGCGCCGTTTACGAATTTACGCCAGGGCGTGCGATCCGCTCGGTAGCGACTGGCGCGGTGACCCAGGTGGGAGGAGACCAGGATACCTCCGGCATGCAGATTCGTGGCCGTCTCGAACTCGACGGGCGGACATCTTCGCCCTGGGGCACGGTCCAGACGGTCATCATGTTGCGCGGTCAGAACACCGACGGCATCAACAACACTGGCAGCAGCTGGTCCAACTTCGCCACATCTCTCGGACCGGCGGCGAACGGCTCGACCAGCATGTCGATGGAGCGCGCCTTTATCCGCTTCGCCGGCCTGACGGCAGGCGTCGCGACCGAGAATTTCACCGCCATGCCGGGAACCTATTTCGGCAACATGTGGGCGAGCTTCTCCAGCGGCGTGAAGCAGCTCGCCTACACGGCGACGTTCGGCAACGGCTTCTCGGCGACGATCGCCCTTGAGTCCCGCGGCGACTTCCCATTCAACGGCAGCACAACGCTCGCCAGTCCGGGCCAGGCGAACACTCAGCCCGACAATGGCGTGCAGTTCGTCGGAAACATTCGGGCCGATCAGAGCTGGGGCTTTGCGCAGCTGTCTGGAGCGTTCGGCAACAATTCGATCAGCACGAACGTGCTGTCGGGCGGTTCGAACCTCCTGACGGGTAACTCAACTTACAGCGCCTGGGCTCTGGGCGGCACGGTCAAGATCAACCTGCCGATGATCGCCACTGGCGATGCCCTGTACCTGAATGCCACTTACGCCCATGGCATGCTTGGCCTGATCATGGTGAACAATACAAGCGCTGTGGACAGCGGCTCGAACGGCCGCCTGTTCGGCGGCGTACTTCGTCAGGACTCCAATCTGGTGCAGGTGGCGGGCGCGGGCACTGCCGCCTCTCCGGCGGTGCTAGGCACGACCAACGCTTGGCAGATCGGCGGCTATTTCACCCACTACTGGACGCCGAGCTGGCGGTCCAACATCGCCGCTGGCTATATCCGTATTGAGCCCCCGACGGTCTCAGCCGGATATGCGACGACCACGCTGGGCGCGGCAACGATCTGGGGCGTGCAGGGCAATCTGATCTGGTCACCAGTCAAGGCCTTCGACATTGGCGTGGAGCTCCAGTACGGCCAGATCAAGCAGAGCATACAGAACCCGTCAGCCGCTTTCGTAGCTGCCGGACGCCCTGGCCTGAGCGACAACAATTGGGGCGGCAAGCTGCGTCTAGATCGCGCATTCTGATCTCGGGCGGTGGGCGAATCCAGAGCGCCCGTCCAGCCTGAAAAGCGAAAGGCCGCCTTTTGAGGCGGCCTTTCAATTTTGAAGAACTTTGTGTCGCCGTGCGATTACATTCCGAGGACACTTCGGAGTTCCGCCTTCGCCGCCTCATATTCCATCTTGTAGTCCGCCCGCTGGGAAATGGCTGCGAAGATGACCGCGCCAGCGATGCGGCCCATCTCGATATCCGAAGCGAAATGAATGCCGCCGACCAGTCGGTTGTGACCATAATCCCATGCGCGCGTCATAATCTCACGGCGCCTTTCCGGCAGCATGTTCGAGAGCACGATACCGGCAAGCGTTCCTACGGTTGTGTGACCCGATGGCCAAGCTCCAGAGTTGGAGATCTTGACCGCCGGCTTGACCAGTTCGGACAATTGATGCGGACGTGGCCGCTTCCAGACGTCCTTGGCAGGGTCGACGACCGCGCCCTCGGTTTCAAACACCCGATCGAAGAACGCAGAGAACTTCGGCAGGTTTTCCTTGGTGAATTTCGGGTGAGTGACGACGCCAGCGAAGCGCCAGATGTTTTCCTCGGCGTCGGCCGCGGCGGCGGCGGCCTGTTCCGGAGTCCGCGTGACTTGCCAGGTCAACACCTCGCCCAATTCCGCTCGCGTCCGTGTTGAATCATTGGCAGGGGGCGGCGGCAAAATTTGCAAAAGATCGATGTCGCGATGATCCGCGAAGGGCTTCGCGCCCTCGGATAGCGCTGGAGACGAAATTGCAAGAAGGGCCATGAAGATGGAAGCGGCGATCGGTTTCAGCATTGGTGCCTCGATGTTGACGATTGTGGATACGTATTCTGCACAAGCCTCGCGTTATCTGATGTTTGCTGCACAGGCGTGACGTCGAACGCTTGCCGTCCCTGCTACGTCGCTGCGCTTCGAAGATATCTTTTCGTAAGTCCGACATGCAGCCATTCTGGTTTAACGTGAACATCCACGAGATCGTGTCATACAACCGTCGTCGACGTCCTGGCACTTCTGAGATGAGTGACCTCTATTGTCTTGCTTCACGCAAAACGTTTCGAGCCAAGGACAAAAACATGAAGTTTCGCGCTATCGTTGCCATTGGCTTCGCGTTCGTGGTCCTGCCTTACGCCAGGGCGCAAGAAATCAGGTTCATTGGCTCGGCCATCGTAGATGGCAAGGGATCTGATATGTCAGGTCTTCCGCCAACATTACTGGAGGACGGGGCGTCTCGACTAAATGGTCTCAACGGTCTAGGTTCCGCGCTGGCATACACGGGCTTTGAAAACAGATATGTTTTCCTACCCGATCGCGGACCCAACAAGATCGAGTACATGGGCGGTGAAGCGGTCGATAATACTACATCTTATCAAGATCGATACCAGACCTTCGACATTTCCGTCGTTCGGGATACAAGTCAGCCGACGGGATGGCGCGTGGATTTGAAACACGTTGGAACGACGATGCTCAAGAATACTGCTGGCGAAAGTTATATCGGCATTTCCGCCGAATTGGCTGGCCCGGGCAAATCGAATAGGCGATTCGACCCCGAGGGCGTTCGCGTCGCGCCGGACGGCACGCTTTGGATTTCCGACGAATACGGTCCCTATATCGTACAATTTGACCAGACAGGTCGCGAAATAGGATCTCTCGACGCGCCAGAGGGCTTCCTGATTCAGCGGCCTGCCGCAAATGCCAAAATTGAGATGCAATCGAACGGCGTTGGACGTGTGACAAATCGCGGCGCGGAGGGTCTAGCGATCACCCCAGATGGTCGTTTCCTCGCTGTGGCAATGCAAAGCCCACTGATACAGGATGGCGGACTGAAGGGTCTCAACACCCGGATCGTCATATACGACCTGCAGGAAAGAGCAGGAAAGCCGCGCCAATTTATCTATCAACTTGACGATACGAAAATGGCGATTAGCGAAATTCTTGCTATTGATGGCACCCGTTTCCTCGTGAACGAACGTGATGGCGTCCCAGGCGCGGCCGGGCGAAAACTTCTCTACCTGATCGATATCGCTCAAAATTCGGCTCCGACAGAGCTGACAAATGCGGGTTATGTCGGAGTCGCAGCATTGAAGTTGCCGGAGACAATTCTACCTGACGGAGTGGTTGCTCTTCACAAGACCAAATTCGCTGATATCGGCGCATTATTAAACGATGCCGAGAAGCAAGGGAAACGCGCCTTTGCGAACGAGCGTGGGTTGCCTGATAAGATCGAAGGGTATGCATGGGGTCCCAATCTTGCGAACGGGGACCGCTTGCTGCTCGTTTGCAACGATAATGATTTCGATAATCTCGAGACCGGTTTCCCAAACTACGTTTTTGCCTTCGCGGTTTCCTCCGCATCGCTGCCTGGCCTGATCGTCAATCAGCTCAATCCTGCGGTCCGCTTCGCCCCATAGCGTTCAAGGCTTCTTCTTAAGCGCAAATTGCATGGCGCCGACCTGTCCATAGGAACGATAATGGTCGCCTCTCGAGCCCGCGCCTCGGAATGGTTCGTCAGCTCCATGTCAAACATTTCCGCGAGCGTCGCTGCTTGACGCGCCGGCCAGCGGCAGCGCCAATACACACTCCGCTCACCCCCCCGACTTCAGCGGAAGCTGAAGTCGGTGTCTGAACCGCCCCCGGTTTGTCGTCTTGCTCGTCATGGCTCCAACCTATTTGGAAGTTGGAGCCTCCGACAAACCGGGGGCGGTTCAGTAGCGCGCCATCGCCGACGCTCAACAAAACTCCTCCAAGCGCAGGACTAATTGCGGCAGCCAGACTTCGGGGGACCGACGTGAAGCTGGCTGCGGCAGTTCTTTCGGGTTCCGAGACCACAGCCATGACGTAGGAGGACCGCGTAGGGACATCCATTTGCGATAACACTGCGCGCACGAGCAAGAGAACCAGAGTTGTCCACAGCGCCGGCGTAACAGCTGCGCTGATTAGGCAGAGGCTCGCCGGAATGACGCGCCCAACCGGGTCAAGGGCTTGGCCGGTTCATAAATCAGTCTCGAATTTGCATTCCCCAACCTTTCCGAAAATCCTAGCGGGTGCTGGCGGCAATGACGCCCGCCAGTTCTAAGCGGTTGCCTGGGTGCGCTTCTTCGCCGGCTTCGAACTTGGCGCTTTTGCTTTCACCTTCTTGGCGGGTGGTTTCGCCGTTTTCGCCAGGTCTGCGGGCACTGGGTCCTTTTTCTTCAATTCAGCCTGCAGATCGTCAATAAAGCGAATTGACCATTCGATATCATCACCCAGTTGTTTCCGCTTTTGTGCAAGTCGGTCAAAATATTCGCGAACCACAGGGTGCTCGTCCGAATGTTCATGAAGCCATTTGTTCTTCCTATCAAGCTCCGTTAGGCGCTCGATTTCCTTGCTAGAAATCTTCTTGAACTTCTCGACGTTCTTAATCGCCAGCGCACGAAACTTGCTCATGTCATAGCTCCTCCTGCAACGTTCAGTGTACGGGGCCGCTTCACCTGTTGTCGAGGACGTTGAACGGCCAGCCCTATGCGATCACACGAACGACGCGCGACGATCACCGCAGTTGTTATTCAATCTCTTCCGCTTCGGCTTCTGCGCATTCGACTTCGCGCAGGAAACGCGCGTGAGCACGACACAAGTGCAGCTGGAGTTAAAATCCAGCCAGCCGGCAAATATCGAGACCGAGATCGCCCGTTTGGCCGACCTCGATCTCGACGCCCTGCGGATACGCTGGCGCAATGTGTTCGGACGCGTCGCGCCTATCGGGCTGCCTAAAGGGTTTCTGGCGCGAACCATCGCGTATCGGCTTCAGGCGGAGACATTCGGCGACCTTGATGCAAAATCCATCGTGCTGCTCCGGCGGATGGCTATGACGCAGGGTGTCGTGAACGGGGACGGCGGGAAGGAAAAGCCCATTCGGCCAGCCGCGCGGCCGGCACTTCGTCCAGGGACCATGCTGTTGCGGGAATGGAACGGCCAGACTCATCAAGTCAGCGTCCTGCAATCTGGCTTTGCGTGGAATGGCGTCATCTACGCCTCCCTGTCCCGGATCGCCCGCGAGATAACCGGCACAAGCTGGAATGGGTTCGTATTCTTCGGCATTGGGGCCAGACAGAAGCCGGACGCGTCCGCCCAAAAGGATGGCAAGGTCAAAGTCGCCGTGTCGACGATGCAAAACTTCGGTGGCTCATCGCCATGAGGTCGCGCCGTCGCAAGGTGACCGCCTCGCAGCCGGGAACATCCTCATCAGCCAAGCGCTGCGCCATCTATACCCGCGTCTCCACCGACAATGGGCTCGATCAGGACTTCAACTCCCTCGACGCCCAGCGCGAAGCCTGCGAGGCCTACATCAAAAGCCAGGCTCATGAGGGCTGGCGGCTAGTCCCCGACCCGTTCGACGATGGCGGGTTCTCGGGCGCATCCCTCGACCGCCCTGCCCTCGTCCAGTTGCTCGATCTCGTCGATCGGGGCCGCATCGATATCATCGTGGTCTACAAGGTCGATCGCCTGACACGGTCGCTGGCCGACTTCGCCAAGCTGGTCGAAAGGTTCGACGCCAAAAACGTGTCGTTCGTCTCCGTCACCCAATCCTTCAACACTACCTCCAGCATGGGGCGACTGACCTTGAACATGCTATTGTCCTTCGCCCAGTTCGAACGGGAGGTAACCGGCGAGCGCATCCGCGACAAAATCGCCGCCTCCAAGAAGCGCGGCATCTGGGTCGGCGGAACATTGCCGCTGGGCTACAGGGTCGAAGATCGCAAATTGATCATGGTCCCGGAAGAAGCCCAAACGGTGAGGCTGATTTTCGACCGATATCTGGTGTGCGGATCCCTGTTGAGGCTCCTGGCCGATCTGCGCGAGCGCGGCGTCACAACCCGCACCCGACATCTCGCGACCGGCAAAACCATCGGGGGCATACCGCTGACACGGGGTCCGCTGGGGTATCTTCTGAGGAACCGGATCTACATCGGTCAGATCAACCACCATGACTCCTCCTATCCGGGCGAGCATGAAGCGATCGTCGATCAGGATGTCTTCGACCGGGTTCAGGCGCTTCTCGATCACAATGGCCGCGACCGGGAACCGCCGCGACCAGGATCCCGGGCATTGTTGAAAGACCTGCTGTTTGACGACCGGGGGCATCGGATGACGCCGAGCTCGGCCAGGAAGGGCGGCGTTCGGTATCGCTATTATGTCTCCCGCGCCCTGATCGAGGGCGTTGCCGCAGATGCAGGATCATTGAGCCGCGTTTCTGCGCCATCGATTGAGCAGGTGGTCATGGCGGAGCTCGTCAGGCTCACGCATTCCGACCCACCAGTCGAGAGACCTGCGATTGAGGCTTTGGTCGAGCGCGTGGTCATCTCGCGCAACAGGTTTACGATCATTCTCTCCCGAGATGCTCGAGAGCAACTCGATCGCGAACGTATCGACGTCGACTGGTCTCCTGCCTCGACCCGGCCCAAACGACAAATCCTCGCTCCGACTGACAAGTCATCAAGCCCAAAGCTGATGGAATCCCCGACCCGTCAGACGCTGGTCTCCGCCATTGCTCGCGGCAGGCTATGGGTCGACGAACTGGTCAGAGGAGCGTCCGGCATTGACGACATCGCGGCGCGCGATAAGCGATCTCCGCGCAGCGTGCAGAACATCATCTCTCTGGCGTTCCTGTCGCCGAAGATCGTCCAGGCCGCAATCGACGGGACCCTGCCGCGTGGTCTCTCCATGACCCGCCTGTTCGACCTGCCGGCGGACTGGACGCAGCAACACAAATCCATCGGCATCGACTGACGCGCGTACCTCAAAGAATGTGCGACAGTGTAATTGTTGCGGACACAATACCGCCGACGATCAGCGAGCAACTCAAAAGTAGCTTGGCTCCCTGAGAGCGCAAATCCTCATGGGAAATTCGAGAGCGCATGGGGAAGCCGCGCACTCCTTATGATTTAGAAATCATACGCCAAAATGTAGGGCCGATTTGTCGCCTCCGCCCCAAACGAACCATTCTCTCACGCCGCGAACTCAGTCTCAGCCCGAAGCCCCAGTCGATTTTCGGAAACGCCTGCCAGCCGCCTGAGATTACGGCCGCCAAAAGCCTAAATACGCCCCCAAATGCGCCTGAGAATTGTCTCAGCCCGACAGAGACTCTCGAAAGACCCGCCAATTGCGGGCCTTTCTAATGCAGTCGCTGAATGTCGTGGTTGGCGCTCAGTGGATGGTGGGGGAGGTAGGACTCGAACCTACGAAGGCATAGCCAGCGGATTTACAGTCCGCCCCCTTTGCCGCTCGGGACACTCCCCCTAACCGGAGCATTGCTGACGACAATGCAAAAGGCGCGGGCCGGCTTGTCAGCCGTGACGGGCCGCCGCTGAGCGGAGCCTGTCGTGGAGGCGCTTATGGTCAGCCGCCCCGCCCATGTCAACCCAAAAAGCCGGGCCGCGTTGCCCCTGCGGCCCGCGCGTGACATGGATGGCGCCATCAGTCGAACCCCATGGAGCGCGCGTGTCCAAAGGCCCTCGCAGGACCGGCCCCGACAAACCCGGCCGTCCGCATTCCGATGCGCCCGGCCGCGCGCCCGAGCGCTATCGCGGCGCGCCGCCGCCCGACGCGGAGCGGCCGCGCGAGGTAACGCCGTGGAAGGACGCCAAACGCAATTATAGCCAGCGAGGACAGCGACCGCCGCGGCGCGATGCGCCGCGCTTTCCCGAGGACGTCGCGGTCATCTATGGCTTTCATCCCGTGCGCGAGGCGCTGCGTTCGAAACGCCGCAAGCTGACCCGTCTGCGCGGCGCGCCTGCGGCGCTCGAAGCGCTCGCGGCGGAAATTGCTGCCTCGGGCGTCAAGGCGTCGCCCGCCACCAACGAAGAGATCAGCGCCCTGCTGCCGCCCGACGCGGTGCATCAGGGATTGTTGCTGGAAGCGCGGCACATCGAGCCGCCGGATCTCGCGGACTTGCCGGCGAGCGCGCTCGTGCTGGTGCTGGATCAGATCACTGATCCGCACAATGTCGGGGCGATCGTGCGGACCGCCGCCGCCTTCGCGGTCGACGCTATCGTAACGACAGAACGCCATTCGCCTGCGTTCGGCGGCGTGCTGGCGAAGAGCGCGTCGGGCGGGCTCGAACACGTGCCGATCGTCACGGTCGTCAATCTGGCGCGTGCGCTGGAGGAACTCGGCGATCTCGGCTTCCAGCGCGTTGGTCTCGATTCCGACGGGCCAGCGTCGCTCGAATCGACCGTGCTCAGCCGGCCACTCGCGCTCGTGCTCGGCGCGGAAGGCAAGGGTCTGCGGCGCCTGTCGCGCGAGAACTGCGACGTCCTCGCGCGACTCGACATGCCGGGAGCCATCAAGAGTCTCAACGTCTCCAACGCCTGCGCGGTGGCGCTGACGTTGACGCGCGCGAAGCTGTCAGAAGCGAACTGAAACCCGCTTCGCCTCGCCCGTGCGCACCGTGATGCGATCAGGCAGACACGACGAACTCGTTCCCCGCACGATGCGCGCGCTGTCGGCCAACGGCCCACGGCGCTCGTTCGACGTGTGCGGCTCGATCGAGATGATCAGCGGCGAAACGCACGCCGGCTGATATGTCACGACATCGGGCGCAGGCTGCGCATACGAAGGCGTCTGCACGACCGTCGTGACCTGCGGACGCGGCGGCGCCGTGACCGGAGTCAGGTACGACGGTCCATAGCCGCGACGCACATGCCTTTGGGGTAAGCCTAAATGATGAACCGCGCTCGAGCGTGGATCGCGACGCAGAACAATCGGTGAAACAGGATTAAGACGCGCGCCTTGCGGCCGCGTCCAGATCTGGCGCGATTGGCCAGAAACGCCCGTATTGACGGCGTTTGTGTGAAACGGTCCACGCGCGACCGGAGCCGCATGCGACTCCGTCACGAGCGCTGCGGTCGAAGCCGCGATGACCGAAAATGAGACAGCTAAGGCTAAGCGCCGGCCGACCCTAGACGAAGGTGTCATACCCTACTCCATCGACGAGGCGGCCTCCTCACCCGTAATATACCTTTCATTAATTCCTTCCGAAAGGCGTCGCGACCGAATTGGTTAGCGCCGCCCACAGCGGTTCCGGTCAACAGCCGCGCCGCACCGGAAGGGTCTGGGAAACGCCGGTCTCAAGCAGCCAACCGCACGACTGCGGCATCGCTCGCCCCGATCGGCACGGTGCGTCGGTAGGAGGAACAGCGCCAAACACCGCCATCGGCCGCGCGGCCGGCCAAACCAGAAAGTCCGCATCCACCCGGCGGGGCAATTCTTTCAGAATGCGCTCCGCCGAACTTCAGCAAGAAACAACCCAAGGGTCTCTCTCATGAGCATGGCTTCTGCAGCTGCGGGCGAAAAGAATCGCCCGATGACGGCCGAAGAGCGAAAGGTCATTATCGCTTCTTCCGCCGGCACCGTTTTCGAATGGTACGACTTCTATCTCGCCGGCTCGCTGGCCGCGAACATCGCCGCGAACTTCGTTCCCGGCACCAATGACACGGCGCGCTTCATCTTCGTGCTGTTCGGCTTCGCCGCCGGCTTCGCAGTTCGTCCGTTCGGCGCACTGTTCTTCGGCCGTCTCGGCGATCTGATCGGCCGCAAGTACACCTTCCTCGTCACCATGACGATCATGGGTCTTGCGACCTTCGTGGTCGGCCTGATGCCGAGCTATGAATCGATCGGCTATCTCGCGCCCGTCGGCTTCATCGCCTGCCGTCTCCTCCAGGGCCTCGCGCTCGGCGGCGAATACGGCGGCGCTGCGACCTACGTCGCCGAACATTCGCCCGCCGGACGTCGAGGCTTCTACACGTCGTGGATTCAGACGACCGCCACGGTCGGCCTGTTCCTGTCGCTCATCGTCATCCTGACGCTGCGCCTCAGCATGACGCCGGAAGCGTTCGCAGCTTGGGGCTGGCGCGTGCCGTTCCTCGTGTCCATCCTGTTGCTGGCGGTTTCGATTTGGATCCGTCTGCAACTCGCGGAATCGCCTGCGTTCGTGAAGATGAAGGCTGAAGGCACCAACTCGAAGGCTCCGCTGGCGGAAGCGTTCGGCCGTTGGGACAACGCCAAGATCGCCATCATCGCCCTGCTCGGCGGCACCGCCGGTCAGGCTGTCGTCTGGTACACGGGTCAGTTCTATGCCCTGTTCTTCATGACGCAGACGCTGAAGATCGATGGCACCACCGCCAACCTGCTGATCGCGCTCTCGCTGCTCGTCGGCACGCCGTTTTTCATCGTGTTCGGATGGCTGTCCGACAAGATCGGCCGCAAGCCGATCCTGCTCGCCGGTTGCCTGATCGCGGCGCTGACCTACTTCCCGCTGTTCGGTCAGCTCGCCAAGATCGCCAACCCGGCGCTCGTGTCGGCGACGGAGAACGTCAAGATCAACCTGACGGCTGATCCGGGCGAATGCAGCCTGCTGTTCGACCCGGTCGGCGTTCGCGTGTTCACCAAGCCCTGCGACGTCGTCCGCCGCACGCTTGCGAACAACTCGATGCACTACGAACTGCAGCCTGGCGCCGCTGGTTCCGCCCTCAAGGCGACGATCAACGGCAAGGACGCGTCGATCGCCGACAACACCGGCGCCGCCCTGGTGGCCGCCGCCTTCACGGCCGGCTATCCGAAGCCGGGCGATGCGTCGATCCTGAAGACGCCGTCCATCGGCGAGATGTTCGGCAGCAGCCGGGCGCTCTCGGCGGCAGGCATCCTGTTCATCCTGGTCGTCTTCGTGACCATGGTTTACGGGCCGATCGCCGCGCTGCTGGTCGAATTGTTCCCGACCCGTATCCGCTACTCGGGCATGTCGCTGCCCTATCACATCGGCAACGGCTGGTTCGGCGGCTTCCTGCCTCCGACGGCCTTCGCGATCGTCGCCTCGACCGGCAACATCTTCGCCGGTCTGTGGTACCCGATCGTCGTCGCCCTGATGACCTTTGTGATCGGCCTCATCATGTTGCCGGAGACGAAGGACCGCGACATCTACGCGAACGACTGATCGTCGCCGCATCGCCGGCCAGACCAGCGCGAAACAGGGCCCTGCGGGAAACCGCGGGGCCTTTCGTTTGGCGCGATTGATTGTGCGGGCCGCGCCCGCTACCTTCCGGCCAGACAATTTGCAGTGGCGGGAGGACGGGTTTGGCGAAGATCACGGTCGGAGTTGCGTCGTCGCACACGCCCCTACTGACGTTCGAGGCGACCCAATGGGAGCGCTATTCGCAGGGCGATCTCAAGCGCCGGCTCAACCTCTCCGACGGCCGCTACCTGACCTATGACGAACTGCTCGCCGAAACCGGCGGTAAATACGCCCACGTCGCCACTGTCGATCAGTTTCTCGCAAAGGAAGCCACGATCAAGCGCGCCATGGACCGCATCGCGGCCGACATCGCCGCCGATCCGCCGGACGTGATGATCATCCTCACCGACGACGAATCGGAACTCTTCTCGCGCGCCAACACGCCCGCCTTTTCGATCTATTACGCCGATCAGGTGATCACCCGCACCTTCGGCCCCGAGCGCATCGGCCAGAAGGAGCCGCCGCCGTTCTTCCCGACGATGCTGAAGAATTACGCGATGGATCAAAATCGCTTGTTCCCCGCCATGCCGGACTTCGCACGCGAACTGATCGAGCGCTTGATCGACAAGCACATCGACGTCGGTGCGGCGCACACGATCGAGGATGTGACGAAATCAGGCCTCGGCCACGGGGTAGGCTTCATCATCCAGCGCTATTTCGGCGGCAAGCCTGTGCCGATCATTCCGGTTCTGCTGAACACCTATTATCCGCCCAACGCCCCGAAACCGGCCCGCTGCTACGATATCGGCCGCGCGCTGCGAGAGGCGATCGAGGAAAGCCCGCGCGACCTCAAGGTCGGTATTGCGGCCTCCGGGGGCCTCAGCCATTTCGTCGTCGATGAAACCCTCGATCGCGCCGTGCTCGCCGCCATGGTGAACGGCGACGCGGATTATCTGCGCAACATTCCGGTCGCGTCGCTGAACTCCGGCTCGTCCGAAATCCGTTGCTGGATCGCTGTCGCGGGCGTCATCGCCGGACTGAAGAATCAGTGGAGCGAGTATCAACCGCTCTACCGCACGCCTGTCGGCTCCGGCATCGGGGTCGGGTTCGGGGTGTGGAAATAGCCGCGTGAACACGCTGACGCTTGGCTATCTGAGCCTCGGCGAAATTCATCCACTCGA
>CANJEY010000046.1 GCA_947472615.1 Beijerinckiaceae bacterium | reverse complement strand
TGAATTTCGCGCCAGAGGCGCTATATTCATCCGAACATTCCGGCACCGGAGAAACCGCCATGCTTGCGTCGGACGACGACATTCTCGCCAGAGCGGAAGAGTGGAAACGGGCGGGGCGCGGCGTCGCCATCGCCACCGTTATCGAGACGTGGGGCTCTGCGCCCCGGCCGGTCGGCAGCCATCTGGTGATCGATTCCGAAGGGCATTTTCTGGGCTCCGTCTCGGGCGGGTGCGTCGAAGGCGAAGTGGTGAGCGAGGCGCTCGACGTAATCGAGGCCGGCAAGCCGCGCACGCTGGAATTCGGCGTCGCGGATGAGACCGCATGGCGCGTCGGCCTGTCCTGCGGCGGCCGAATCAGGGTCTATGTCGAGAAGGTGGACTGATGCGTCTCGAACATCTGCAGGCTCTCAATCTGGCGCGCGCCGAGCGCCGCGCCGTCGTGCTGGTCACCGATGTGGACAGCGGCGCGCAACGCCTCGTGCGCGGCGAGGACATCGGCTCCGATGTGCTGGCGGACGCGCTCGACGCTGCGCTGCGCGCCGGCAAGAGCGCAACCATCGAGCATGACGGGAAATCCTATTTCCTCACCGTGCAGGTTCCGCCCGTCCGCATTGTGGTGATCGGCGCGGTGCACATCTCGCAGGCCATGGCCCCAATGGCGAAACTCGCCGGCTTCGACATGACGATCATCGATCCGCGCACGGCGTTTGCGACGCCCGAACGCTTTCCGGACGTGAAGCTGATCGCCGAATGGCCGGATGTGGCGTTGCCGCCGATCAAGCCCGATCGCTACACCGCGATGGCATTTTTCACGCACGATCCGAAGATCGACGATCCGGGGTTGATACAGGCGCTGAAAGCCGAGTGCTTCTACATCGGTGCGCTGGGCTCGCGGAAGACGCACGCGCGCCGCGTCGAGCGCATGAAGGCGGTGGGTTTTACGGACGAGCAGATCGCCCGCATCCGCGCGCCCATCGGGCTCGACATCGGCTCGGTGACGCCGGCCGAGATCGCCGTCTCGGTAATCGGCGAGATCATTCTGGCCCTGCGCAAGAAGCCGCTGCGCGCGCAGACCGCCGCGCCTGCGGGGAGCAAGGCGGCTTGAAGTTCGGACCCTCACCGATCGAGGACAGCGTGGGCGGCATCGTCGCCCATGCGGTGAAGCGCGACGGTCTCGTGCTGAAAAAGGGCGAGATCGTCGGCGCGCAGCACATCCGCGCCCTGAAGGACGCCGGCGTCGACACGATCGTGATCGCCAAACTCGAAGAGGGCGACATCGTCGAGGACGAGGCCGCGGGCCGGCTGGCGCAGGCCTGCGCGGGCTCCAACGTGCGCGTTGAACAGCCCTTCACCGGCCGCTCAAATCTGTTCTCCGAGAAAGCGGGCGTGCTGGTCGTCGACGCCAACGCCATCGACCACATCAATTCCATCGACGAGCGCATCACGGTCGCGACCCTGCCGGCCTATCGGGCGGTGCAGGCCGGCGAGATGATCGGCACGGTGAAGATCATCCCGTTCGCCGCGCCCGCTTCGGCGCTGGAGTCGGCGATCCGGGCGGCGCAGACGCCGCCGATCCGCGTCGCGCCGTTCCGGCCGCTGTCGGTCGGGGTGATTTCGACGCTGCTGCCGGGACTGAAGCCGTCCGTCATCGACAAGACATTGCGGGTGATGAGCGAGCGCCTGAAGCCTGCCGGCGCGCGGATTCTCGTCGAGACGCGCGTACCGCACGCGGCGGATGCGCTGAGCGCCGCCATTTCGGACATCATGCCGCGCAGCGATCTGGTCGTGGTGTTCGGCGCGTCCGCCATCACGGACCGTCGCGACGTCATACCCTGCGCGGTGGAAATGGCGGGCGGCCATATCGAACAACTTGGGATGCCGGTCGATCCCGGCAATCTGCTGCTGATCGCCTCGCTTGACGGCAAGCCGGTGCTGGGCGCCCCGGGGTGCGCACGCTCGCCCAAGGAAAACGGCTTCGACTGGGTGCTGCAGCGCCTGCTGGCGGATGTGCCTGTCACGTCTGCCGATATCCGCCGCATGGGCGTCGGTGGATTGCTCATGGAGATCGTGTCGCGGGGGCAGCCGCGCGATGCGGCGGGCGCTCCGCGTGACTGACGCGCCGCCGATCGCAGCCGTCATTCTCGCGGCCGGCACGTCGAGCCGCTACCGGGCGGAAGCTGGCGTGGAGGCGCTGACCAAGCTGATTGCGCCGCTGGAGGGCAAACCGCTCGTGCGGCACGTGGCGGAAGCGGCGCTGGCGTCTCGGGCGCGTCCGGTTCTGGTCGTCACCGGCCACGCCGACGAGGCGGTGCGTGCTGCGCTCAGTGGATTGCCGGTGAAATTCGTCGCCAACGCAGATTTCGCCAGCGGCATCGCGTCATCCGTGAAGGCGGGCGTCGCTGCCTTGTCTCGCGATTGTGCGGGCGCGCTGATCCTGCTCGCCGACATGCCGCGGATTTCTCCGGCGCTGCTCAACAGTCTCATCGACGCTTTCGCGGCGCGGCCGGAGGTGGATGCGGTTGCGCCCGTGTACGCGGGCGAGCGCGGCAATCCGGCGCTGGTGGCGCGTTCGCTGTTTCTGGCGATTGCGACTTTGACGGGCGATCAGGGCGCGCGCAAGCTGTTCGCTGGACGCAAGGTGACGGACGTGCTGATCGACGACGATGCGGTGACGATTGACGTCGATACGCCGTCGGCGCTGCGCGAGCTTTCGGAAAGATAATCGCTCAGGCGGCTTTCGGGAGGCCTTCGGCCAGCATGCGTTCCACCATGCGGGCCGGAACCGCAGGCGAGAAATAGAAGCCCTGCATCTGACCGCACCCGGCCGCGCGGACGAGTTCGAACTGCTGTTCGGTCTCGACGCCTTCGGCGATCACCGTCAGGCCCAGCGCACGTGCGAATTGCGATACGGTCTGGATGATGATGGCGCTTTCGCCCGTCGCTTCGAGCGATTGCAGGAAGGACTGGTCGATCTTGATGCCGTCGAACGCGAACCGCCGCAGATAGATCAGGCTCATGTGGCCGGTGCCGAAATCGTCGAGTGTGATTTTTATGCCATGCGAGCGCAATTCGACGATCTCGTTTTCGACATGGTCGGCGTCGTCGAGGAGCGCGGCTTCCGTCAGTTCGATTTCCAGACGGTTCGGATCGAATCGCAATTCGTCGAGCGTTTCCAACACCGTCGTGGCGAAATCGCTCTGGCGCAATTGCAGGAATGAAACGTTGATCGACACTTTCGCGTCGCCCCAGCGCGCAGCATCCTGACAGACGCGGCGCAGCACCCAGTCGCCGAGTTGCAACGCAAGGCCGCGATCTTCGGCGAGCGTGACGAAGTTTTCAGGCGGGATCGCGCCTTTCAACGGATGCTGCCAACGCAGCAGCGCCTCGAACGACAGGATCGTGCGGCCGTCCGCCGACATGATCGGCTGATAGTGCACGTCGAGCAGATCGGATTCGATTGCGGTGCGCAGTTCGTCCTCGGCCGATTTGCGAACGCGCAATTCCTCGCCCATCTGGTCTTCGAAGAAGCAGAAGCGATTGCGGCCGCTGTTCTTCGCGCGATAGAGCGCCACGTCGGCGAGGCGCATCAGTTCGCCGCCGTCACGCGCATTCTGCGGACACATGGCGATGCCGATGGAGACGCCAAGCGTCGCCTTCTGTGAGCCTATGTCGAACGGCTCGCGCATCGCTTCCAGAATGCGGCGCGAGATCAGTTCGCATTCGTGCGGAGAGCCGGCGTCCGGCTGCAGGATCGCGAATTCGTCGCCGCCGAAACGCGCCAGCACATCGCCCTTGCGCAGCAGCGACGAGATGCGCTTCGTGGCGGCGATGATGACGCAGTCGCCGGCATCGTGGCCGAATGTGTCGTTCACTTCCTTGAAGCGGTCGAGATCGAGAAACAGTAGACCCATGGCGCCGCCGTGCCGATCGGTGCGGGCGATCTCGGCGTCGAGCAATTGCGTCAGCAGCATGCGGTTCGGCATGCCGGTCAACAGGTCGTGGCCGGCCATGCGGGCGGCCCGCGCCTCGTTGTCGGCAAGACGCGACGTGGTGTGCACGGCGATCAAACCGGCGAACAGGGCCGCGAAGCTGACCAGCAAAGAGCCCAGCGCGCCAACTGTGCGGTCGCCCGGCCGGTCGGGGCTCCATTCGAAGAACGTGTCGCGACTGCCGTCCGAGAACGCCAGATAGGCGCGCCAGGATTCGCCCGAGGGCTGCGTGACGATGCGCAGCGCGCCGACGCCGGCCGACTGCGACACGCGGCTGAGGAAGGAATCGTCGGCCTCCTGAATGCCCACGACGGCCAGCGTCTGATCTTCAGCGACCGCAGACCCGCGCATTTGCACCGGAACCACGATCGTGGCGTAGGCGCGGTCGGAAGAAGCCGTGATGCCGCTGGTGGCCCGCTCGCGCAACACTTGCGCCGACCAGGCGGATTGAAGTTGCGTCGCATCGCCGTCGATCGGTCCGCGCAGCGTGTTGGCGAGTTGCGCCCGCGCCATGTCGAGGCTTTCGCGCAACATGCCGGCGAAGGGCGTCAGATCGGTCGGAGCGTCGAAGCCGGGGGCGTTCGCGACTGGCTTGCTCGACGCGAGGTCAAGCAGGAACACCTTCTGGAAGCCGGCCGGCCGGTTGATGCGTGCACCGCGGGCGCGCTGGGGCTGGTCGGACGACAGCGGCGTCTTCGACCATTCGGCCAGACTGTCGGCCATCGTGTGCAATTGATGCTGGACCGACAGAGCGATCTTGGCGCGGTCGTTGGTGACGACGGAAGCGTTGTCTGATTCGCGCGACCAGGTCAGCACGAGCACCATCGTCATCAGGACGAGGGACGTGAACAGCGATACGCGGGCGAGCCTCTGCGAGTCCGCCACGTCGCCAAATCTGCCTGTCGAGAAGAGGCTCATCGAAACCCGGTTCAATGCAATCCGGGCGACTTTAAATCGAGGGAGTTAACATCGCGTTGGGGCACCGCCCATCAGATCAGCTTGAGTCCGCGGAAGCTCGCGTGCCCATTGCGGCCGACAATGATGTGATCGTGCAGCAGAATGCCCAAGGGCTTGGCGATATTGACGATTTCCTGCGTCATGCGGATGTCGGCGGTCGACGGCGTCGGGTCGCCGGACGGGTGATTGTGGACCAGGATGATGGCCGTACAGGACAGCTCGAGGGCCCGTTTCACGACCTCGCGAGGGTAAACGGGAGTGTGGTCGACAGTGCCGGACCCCTGCACCTCGTCGGAGATCAGGCAATTCCGCTTGTCGAGAAACAGGACGCGGAACTCCTCCTTGTCGGCGAACGCCATGGCGGTGCGGCAGTAGTCGAGCACATTGCGCCACGAATCCAGCATCGGCCGGTCGCGGATCGCGCCTTTGGCGAAACGGCGGGCGGCGGCTTCGACGACCTTGAGGTCGGTGGCGACCGCCTCGCCGACGCCCGGCAGCTCCATGAGGCGCTGCGGCCGCGCGCCCAGCACTTCGGCGAACGATCCGAAGCGGGCGATGAGCGCCTTCGCCAGCGGCTTCACGTCCCGCCGGGGGATCGAGCGCATCAAGACGAGTTCGAGCAACTCGTAATCCGGCATGCCCTTGTCGCCGTCTTCGGCGAAGCGGGCGCGGAGCCGGTCGCGATGGCCGGCGTGGTGGGGCGCGGCGTCCGCACGGCCGGATTTCGGAGCGGACGCGCCTTCGCTCATCTGCGCGGCTGGCCGGGCGCGTAAGGCGGGCGATGCAGGCCCTTGGACGAAAGGGTGAAGATTTCGACGCCGTCCTCCGTCACCCCGATCGTGTGCTCGAACTGCGCCGACATGGAGCGGTCACGCGTCACGGCGGTCCAGCCGTCAGCGAGAATCTTCACATGCGGCCGGCCGAGATTGATCATCGGCTCGATGGTGAAGAACATGCCGGGCTTCAGCACCACGCCTTCGCCGTGACGGCCATAGTGCAGGATGTTCGGCTCGTCGTGGAACAGGCGGCCGAGGCCGTGGCCGCAGAAATCCCGCACCACCGAGCAGCGTTCCGCTTCGGCGAATGTCTGGATCGCCGCGCCGATGTCGCCGGTGGTGGCGCCGGGCTTCACGACGTCGATGCCGCGCATCATGGATTCGTAGGTGACTTCGACGAGCCGTTGGGAGCGACGCGGGACTTCGCCCACCAGATACATGCGACTCGAATCGCCGTGCCAGCCGTTCAGGATGAAGGTGACGTCGACGTTGACGATGTCGCCGTCGCGCATCGGCTTGTTGTCCGGGATGCCGTGGCAGACGACGTGATTGATCGACGTGCATATCGACTTGCGATAGCCGCGATAGCCGAGCGGCGCCGGATAGGCCCCGTGATCCATCGCGAATTCGAAGGCGATCTTGTCGAGGTGTTCGGTCGTCACGCCGGGGGCGACGAGATCAACCATGAGGTCGAGCGCTTCGGCGGCGAGTTTTCCGGCGGCGCGCATGCCGGCGAAATCCTCGGGCCCGTGCAACTTGATCTGCCCGGTCTTGCGGCTTGGAGCCAGCCCGGCGTCCACGTAGTTCATCTGCGGCTCTGCTGTTCGAAGTCTGAAATCTAGGCGATTGGCTGGCCGGCGCAAGAACAGATCGGCGCCGCCGGGCGCTCAGGCCAATATCGGGACCGATCCTGTTATTTCGATGGCGTTCGGGGAGACATCGCACGTCGCGGCGATCGCCTCAACACCCGCGGCGCGGGCCAGCGCGAAAGCCGCCGCATATTTCGGGTCGATGTCGCGGGCGAGATCGAAGGAATCGGCGCGCATCTGGATCAGGTAGATCATCGTGGCGCGCGCGCCGCCGCGCACCATGTCGGCGAGTTCGACGAGGTGTTTCGCGCCGCGCACGGTGACGCTGTCGGGAAATTCCGCGAGGCCCGGCCGGCGCATCATGTGGACGTTTTTAACCTCCACATAAAAGGGCGGCAGGTCCTCGCCCTCCAGCAGCATGTCGACCCGGCTGTTGCGGCCATACTTCACCTCGCGCCGCAGGCTGGAATAGCCGGCGAACGGCGCGAAGAAGCCAGCCTTGATTGCCTCCGCCACAATCAAATTGGGGTGGACGGTGTTGATCCCGACAAATTCCGGCCCGCGGCTGAACTCGGCCTCCACCACTTCCCACGAGTAGGGCAGCTTGCGGCCGGGTTTGTCGGAGCGCGACAGCCAGACCCGGTTGCCGGGTGCGACCAGTCCCAGCATCGCCCCCGGATTGGCGCAATGGGCGGTGATCTCCTCACCGCTGTCGAGCACGACGTCGGCGAGAAAGCGCTTGTAGCGCCGGACGAGCCGGCCCTGAACGAGGGGAACGGGAAATTTCATGGATCGCCCACAGTCCATGCCCGCGCGCGGCAGGTCAACCGAACGGCCGCGTTGACCACAGGGAAGTGCGAATTTGCGCTTGCCAATGCGCCGCCACGCTCTCCATAAAGCCGCAGGAGGACTTGGCATGACCCAGGCGAAAAAGACCATCACAGCCGCCGTTCTGGTGATCGGCGACGAGATCCTGTCGGGCCGCACCAAGGACAAGAACATCGGCTACATCGCCGATTATCTGGCCGACATCGGCATCGACCTGTGCGAGGTGCGCGTCGTCGCCGACGAGGAGCAGGACATCGTCGACGCCGTGAACGCGCTGCGTCGGCGCTACACCTATCTGTTCACCACAGGCGGCATCGGCCCGACCCACGACGACATCACCGCGGATTCCGTCGCCAAGGCGATGGGCGTGCCGTTGTACGAGGACGAGCGCATCATCAAGCTGATGCTGGAGCGCCTCAAGCCCGAGGATATGAACGAGGCGCGCCGCCGCATGGCGCGCATTCCGGTCGGGGTCGAACATGTGGAAAACAAGATTTCCAAGGTGCCGGGCTTCAAGATCGAGAACGTGATCGTCATGGCCGGCGTGCCGTCGATCATGCAGGCGATGCTGGACGCGGTCGCGCCGCGCCTCGAAACCGGCGCCAAGATGATCGTCGAGACGCTGGAATCCGTCGGCGTGCCGGAAGGCGAATACGCCAAGGGACTGGGCGAAATCGCCGCGTCCTTCGCGGGCGTGTCGATCGGCTCCTATCCGTCGTTCGGCGAGGGCCGGTTCAAGAACAATATCGTGGTGCGCGGCAAGGACTCGGCGCAGGTGAGCGCCGCGCTCGCCGCCGTGGCGGCGATGCTTGAGCCGTTGCGCGCGGCGCGCGAACAAAGCTGATTTCAGAAAGGCGTTTTTGATGGCGGACGAGCAGGCCCAGAAAGCATTTCCGGTGTCGTGGGACCAGTTCCACCGCGATGCGCGCGCGCTGGCGTGGCGGCTGTCGGGGGCCGGGCCGTTCGACGCCATGGTGTGCATCACGCGCGGCGGCCTCGTGCCGGCGGCGATCGTGGCGCGCGAGCTCGGCATCCGGGTGATCGAGAGCGTCTGCATCGCCAGCTATCATGAATACAAGACGCAGGGCGGCCTGCAGATCCTCAAGGGTCTCGGAGTCGAATTGCAGAAGCACGGCGCGGGCGAGAAGGTGCTGGTCGTCGACGATCTCGTCGACACGGGCACGACCTTCAAGGTTGTGCGCGAGCTGCTGCCGAAGGCCCATTACGCCACCGTTTACGCCAAACCGGCGGGCCGGCCGCTGGTCGACACGTTCATCACCGAAGTGTCGCAGGACACGTGGATCTATTTCCCGTGGGATCTGGGCCTGAGCTTCCAACCGCCGCTCGGCAAGGGCGTCGTGGCCTGAGGCGAATAGTCCTTTTCGGGCAATTGCTTGTGGCGTTTGCGGGCGTCCGGCCTATATGGAGGCTGTAACTGCCTGCGGGAATTGTCATGGTCGAGCCACGCGTCATCCATCGTCCGCCGCCGCCCGGCGCGCAGGCGGGCGTCGATGAGGCCATGATCCACCGGCTCGTGCATGCGTTCTACGATCGCATCCGGGCCGATGAGGTTCTGGGGCCGATCTTCTCGTCGCAGATCACGGACTGGGAGCCGCATCTGGCCAAGATGTGCGATTTCTGGTCGTCGGTGGTGCTGATGACGAAACGCTACGATGGCCGCCCGGTGCCGGCGCATCTGAAAATTCCCGGCCTCGACCATCCGCATTTCGAGCGCTGGCTCGCCCTGTTTGGCGACACGGCCCGCGAGATCGCCCCGCCCGAGGCGGCGGCGCTGTTTATCGACCGCGCCGGGCGCATCGCGCAATCGCTGCGCCTGTCGATCGATTTCCAGCGCGGCGTGCTGCCGCCGCTGAAAGCCCCGATCCGGGTGGGGTGAAGGCCGCGCCGGCCGGGCGGCGCTCTGCCGCTTGTGCGTCCCCCGCCCTGACGCTAAGCCTTGCGGCGCGCGGACGTGGCGAAACTGGTAGACGCAAGGGACTTAAAATCCCTCGGAGTATTCCGTGCGGGTTCGATCCCCGCCGTCCGCACCAGCCCCTAAGAAATATGACTCGCATGCTGATCGAGGATGTCCTTCAGCCCGGCCTGCGGGTGGTGTTTTGCGGTACGGCGCTGGGGCGCACGTCGCATCGCGAGCGCGCCTATTACGCTCACAAGCGCAACCGCTTCTGGACCATCCTGCACGAGGCTGGCTTCACCACGCTCGACCGGCCATTGCGGCCGGATGAATACCGCCGCGCGCCGGAGTTCGGCATCGGCCTGACTGATCTGAACAAGACCGAATTCGGCAACGATCACGAGTTGACGCGCAGCGCCTATGACGCGGCTGGCCTGCGCCGCAAGATCGATGCGTGCCAGCCGGGCGTGCTGGCCTTTACCAGCAAGAGCGCCGGCAAGGCGTTCTGCGGTTCGCGTGCGGAGCTGGGCTGGCAGGCGCAGACGATCGGCGAGACGCGGCTCTACGTGCTGCCGTCCACATCGCCCGCCGCGCAATGGCAATGGGCGGGACTTGTGCACCACTGGCATGCGCTGGCGGAGGTATTGCGGAGTTGAGTTTGTTGCAGAGTCGGCCGCGTGCTTCGAGACGCCGCCTTCGGCGGCTCCTCAGGATGAGGCCTTGTGGTCAACACGCGCCGCATTGACGCAGCGCGCTCTCCTTTCGCAGGATGGCGCGGCGCGCCCCGGCGGATATGATGGCGCCACACGAGGACGCGATGACCGTCAAGCGGAACGAGGCCAAGGACTGGGCGCGCGAGCACATGCGGGGCGTGTGGGCGGCGGCGCTGATGCCTTACCGGCGCGGCGATCTGGCGATGGACGAGGCGGGGTTCCGGCAGAACCTGCGCCACTGGATAGGGGATCTCGGGATCGACGGCGTGTTCGTCTCCGGCAAGCAGGGCGAGTTTTTTTCGATGACGCTGGCCGAGCGCAAGCGCTCGTTCGAGATCGTGCTGGAGGAAACCGCCGGCCGCGCGGGCGCGATCATGTCGTGTTCGGATCAGAACATGGGCGTGGTGATCGAGCTTGCGCGGCATGCGGAAAAGATCGGCGCCAGCGCCATCGTCGTGCATGCGCCCGTGTTGCATTTCACGACGAAGCAAGACGAGACGCTGTATCGCTATTACGAGACCATCAGTCGCGAAACGAATCTCGCCATCGCCATGTGGAGTCATCCGGATTCCGGTTACCTGATGAGCCCCGAGCTGTGCGCCCGCATCGCCGATCTGCCGAATATCGTGGCGATCAAATATTCCGTGCCGCGCCCCATGTATGCGCGGCTCACAGAAATCGCGGGCGACAGGCTCATCGTCTCCACGGCGTCGGAAGAGGAATGGTTCGACAATATCGTCGAACTCGGATGGCGGTTGTATCTCTGTTCGAGCCCGCCCTATCTGATGCAGACAAAAGTCGATCGCCGCATGCGCGACTACACGGACCTTGCGTTCGCCGGAAAGATCGCGGAGGCGAAGATCGTTCGCGACAGTCTTGATCCGGTGCGAAAGGCGCTGTCGTCGACGCGCCCGCCCGAGAAGCCGCCCGCGCATGGCAAATTCTGGCAGGAATTGCTGGGGCAGGTCGGCGGCGCGGTGCGCCCGCCCATGCTCGAACTCGACGAGGACGAGAAGGCCCGCATGCGCGCCGCGTTCGAGACCTGCGGCCTGCGCCTCACCTGAAAGGTAAGCTCATGACCCGGTTTCAGCCGTTCAACTTTCAGGCGTGGATCGCCGACAACGCGCACTATCTGAAGCCGCCTGTCGGCAACCTCATGGTGTTTCCGCAGAACAACGGCATGATTGTGCAGGTCGTTGGCGGGCCGAACCAGCGCGTCGATTTTCACGACGATCCGGTGGAGGAATTTTTCTACCAGCTGAAAGGCGACATGATCCTGAAGATTGTCGATAACGGCGCGCATGAAGACGTGCGCATCCGCGAAGGCGATGTGTTCCTGCTGCCGCCGCATGTGCGGCATTCGCCGCAGCGGCCAGTCGTGGGCTCGATCGGACTCGTGGTGGAATCGCCGCGCGTCGGCGGCATGCGCGATGGCTTCGAATGGTATTGCATGACGTGCAAGGGCCTCGTCCATCGCGTCGAGGTGGCGCTCACCGACATCGTGAAAGATCTGCCGCCGCTGTACGAGGCGTTTTACGCCGATGAGGCGGCGCGCACCTGTCCGCATTGCGGCGCGCTGCATCCGGGCAGAATTCCGCCGCCCGGATGGGTGACAATCTGAATCGCGCCGAGACTCAGTTTGGACGACGGAAGGTCGCCACCAGCGTGGTGTTGGCCAGCACTTTGCCCTTGGTCTTTTCGAGGAACTGATCGCGCGTCAGGCCCGGCGGCAATGCGTCTTTCGCAATGTCGAGCGCGTAAACGGTGAAGAGATAGTGATGCGGCGCATCAGCCGCGTTGGCGCAGGGGCCATAATAGGTCGCCATCTGGCGCATGTTGGAGCCGCCGGTAATGCGCGGCGACGGATTGGTCGCCTCGCCTTCAGCCAAAGACGTGGCGTCGGCCGGAATGCCATACGCGACCCAATGCACGGTGCCCTGACCCTTGCCGCTGTCGTAGTCGAACAGCACGATGCCGAAACTCTTCGTGCCGGCGGGCGCATTCGTCCAGGCGAGCGGCAGCGAGACATTGTCGCCGTAGCAGGGGCCGGAATATTTCTTGTCGAGGAAAGCGCCGTCCTTGTGGACGGGCGATGTCAGCACGAACGCGTTCGGCGGCGGCGTCGCGGCGGACTGGGCGAGCGCCGCGCCAGTGAGCGAAGCCGCGCAAACGAGCGCAACGGAAATGCGTGAGATGGTCCTGAGCATGTTTCCCCCGAAGCATGTTGGGAGGCGGCTTTGCGCCGCCTCCTCTTCGGGGAATCTAACGCTATTTGAAGCCGCGCACCATGCTCATGAAGCGCACCTGCTCGGCCGGGTCGTCGCGGAAGACGCCGGTGAAGCGCGTCGTGATCGTCGATGCGCCCTGCTTCTGTACGCCGCGCATGGACATGCACATATGCTCGGCCTCGATCAGCACCGCGATGCCGCGCGGCTTCAGCGCCGTATCGATCGCGTCGGTGATTTGCGCAGTCATCGTTTCCTGCGTCTGGAAACGGCGGGCGTAGACGTCGACCGTGCGGGCGAGCTTCGAGAGGCCGACCACGCCGCCGTTGGGGAAATAGGCGATGTGGGCCGTGCCGACGAAGGGCACCATGTGGTGTTCGCAGTGCGAGTGGAATGGAATGTCCTTCACCAGCACCATGTCGTCGTAACCGTCGACTTCCTCGAAGACGCGCGACAAAACTTCCGCCGAGTCCTCGCGATAGCCGCGGAATAATTCGTCATAGGCTTTGACGACGCGCTTTGGGGTATCGAGCAAACCTTCACGCTCGGGATTTTCGCCCGCCCAGCGCAACAGGACCCGCACGGCTTCCTCGGCTTCTTCGCGGCTCGGTTTCACAATCGACTTTGAAATTCCTGCGTCGGCCTGAACCGGGCGGAGAGTCAAGGTCTTAACCACGGCATCCATGTGGCGCCTCCTCAAGAGTGACAACAAAAGGCTTTACGCAGGGCCCATCAAACTGGACCACATCTCCCTGTCGGTCGCCCCAAACTTTTGTTTGCGGGGGAATGGCCCGTCCGGGGGTGGGTAGCGTCTTGGCCGGGCCGTCCCTATATATAGGCACGAAATCGGCCGGACCAAAAGGACCGCGCCGGATGTTTGTGATGGCCATGCTGAACGACGTCTACAACAAGCGCATTCTCGAACTGGCGGCCGACATTCCGCGGCTCGGTCGCCTGCCGCAGCCCGATGCCACATCGACGGCGCATTCCAAGCTGTGCGGCTCCACGGTCACGATCGATCTCACATTGCGGGACGGGAAGGTGGCGGACTTCGCGCATGACGTGAAAGCCTGCGCGCTGGGGCAGGCGTCGTCGTCCATCATGGCGCGCAACGTCGTCGGCTCGACCCCGGAGGAACTCCGTCACATTCGCGAGATCGTCCGGCGCATGCTGAAGGAAAATGGCGAGCCGCCGCAGGGCAAGTGGGCCGACATCGCGGTGCTGGAGCCGGTGCGCGATTACAAGGCGCGACACGCCTCGACCCTGCTGACGTTCGACGCGGTGGTCGATGCGCTGAACCGGATCGACGCCGCCGCGACCGCTCCCGCGACATGACGGGCCGATTGCGGCGCAGCTGACGCGGCGCTAGTCTCTGGCCACAAGCTGGAGGAACGCATGGCCACAAGTCCCGTCTCGATCGCGCGCGCTCAAAAGGTCTCGTCCGAGGTCAGCCCCGAGGAGCGCAAGGCCCGCATCGATCTCGCGGCCTGTTACCGCCTCATCGCGCGCGCTGGCTATGACGACATGTTCGCCACCCATATTTCGGCGCGCGTGCCGGGCGCGCACGAACATTTCCTCATCAATCCCTACGGCCTGCTGTTCTCGCAGGTGACGGCGTCGAACCTCGTGAAGGTCGACATCAACGGGACCATCGTTCAGGACTCGCCCTATTCGATCAATCCGGCGGGCTTCGTGATTCATTCGGCCATTCACGCCGCGCGGCCCGATGCGCTCTGCATCATCCACACCCATACGGTGGCGGGCATCGCGGTGTCGTGTCTCGAAGAAGGCTTGCTGCCGCTGTGCCAGAAGGCGCTGCGCTATTACAACCGCATCGCCTATCACGACTATGAGGGCAAGGCGGACGATCTCGACGAGCGGGCGCGGCTGGTGCGCGACATGGGGACGATGAACGCCCTGATCCTGCGCAACCACGGCCTGCTGACCTGCGGCCCGACGGTGCTGCGCGCCTATCACGGCATGATGAATCTTGAGAAGAGCTGCCGCATCCAGCTCGAGGTGATGAAGAGCGGCGGCAAGGCGATCACGCTGTCGCCCGAACTGCTCGAACACGCCGCCCGTCAGCACGAACGCGACGATCAGGCCGGACAGAACGGCCGCCCCGACGGCTGGCCAGCGCTCCTCGCCATGCTGGACAAGGTGGAGCCGGACTATCGGGACTGAAACGGGACCGCATGTCCCGCCATGTGCGGGCGTCCCGTGGTAGAAGTCAGCATGGCTCCGCGCACATTCGGCCGGGTCGCCGCCCATTCGGCGATCCGGGCCTATCAACTCACGCTCTCCGCCTTCGTCGGCCGGCGCTGCCGATATCTGCCGACCTGTTCGGAGTATACGGACGAGGCGATTCAGGCGCATGGGGTCTGGGCCGGTAGCTGGATGGGGCTGGCTCGCATCTGCCGCTGCAACCCTTGGGGAGGCGCGGGCTACGACCCGCCGCCACATCGTCTGCCCGACGGGGCGGGGCCGCTGACTCCGTGGCGCTACGGCCATTGGCGCAGCCCGATCCGTTGTGACGACGGACCCTGACGCGACGCCTCGTCCGCCGGGTTTTCCTTGCCAAGTCTCACGTCCGCCTGCATCCTCCGGCCAAACGGCGAAGCCGACGAGGGAGGAACACATGAGACATCTGCGCGCCGGATTGGCGATGGCCTGCATGGCGGCGTCCGCTCCCGCGTTTGCCGACGCGGTGGAGGATTTCTACCGCGGCAAGCAGATGCAGTTCATCATCCGCACCACGCCGGGCGGGGATTACGATTCCTATTCGCGGCTGATCGCCCGCCACATGGGCAAGTACATTCCCGGCAAACCGAACATCACGCCGGTCAACATGCCGGGCGGCGGCGGCATCGTGGCGGCCAATCACGTCGGGCAGGTCGCCCCCAAGGACGGCACGATCCTCACCATGGTGAGCCAGGGCCTGCCGGTCGATCAGGCGCTGGGCATGAATCCGAGCCTCCGGGTCGATCTGCGGCAGTTCCACTGGATCGGCAATGTGGTCAACGCCAATCAATTGCTGGTCGTCTGGCACACGTCGAAGACCAAGAGCCTCGAAGACGCCAAGAAGCGCGTGACGCAGATCGGCGCGACGGGCGCAGGCTCGGCCTCGGTGCAGATGCCGGCGTTCATGAACAATGTGCTTGGCACCAAGTTCAAGATCGTCACCGGCTATCCGGGCGGGCAGGACGTCGATCTCGCCATGGAGCGCGAGGAGGTCGAGGGGCGCGGCACCAACACCTACACGGGCTACATGGCTTCGAAGCCGCGTTACATCCCCGAAAAGCTGATCATTCCGCTGGTGCAGGTGGGCGCCGCGAAGGAGCCGGCGCTGCCGGACGTGCCGCTGCTGCTCGATCTGCCGGCGCCGGCGGCGGACCGCCCGATGCTGGAATTCCTGTCCAAGGCCGTCACGGTCGGCCGGCCGGTGGCGACGACGCCGGGCGTCCCGGCGGATCGCGTCGCGGCTTTGCGCAAGGCGTTCGACCTGACGCTGCTCGACGCGGATTTCATCGCCGAGGCGAAGCGCGAAGGCGCGGAAGTGCGTCCGATGAACGGCGAAGAACTGGCGCAGGTCATCAAGGACCTGATCGAAGCCCCCGCTGACGTGCGCGCCCGCATGAAGACCGCGCTGGAGCCGAAGAAGGACGATTCGGTGGACAAGGCGCCGTAGGGCTGCGCAACGACGTCTGTTCCCTCGTGGTTCGAGACGCCCGCTGCGCGGGCTCCTCACCATGAGGGAACAGGGGGCCACCGGGAAGGAACAGGGGCGTGGCTCCCTTCGAGCCCTCACCCTGAGGAGCCGCCAAAGGCGGCGTCTCGAAGGGCGAGGGCGGGGCGCCCCTCACGTTCGCGACGTCAGCTCCAGCGCCAGCGCCTCGATGCGGATGCGGATCGCTTCCGGCAGCGCGGCCAAAGACGCCAGATAGGCGCGGCCGGCGGCGCAGATGCGGTCGTCCGGCAGGGGCGGGTCGGGGGCCTTGCCGTCGACGACGGAATCGATTTCCTCGCGGCTGAGGCCGCGTTCGGCCAGCGCCTCCTCCAGCGCCTGAAAATCCTCGTCGCTGGGGGTGAGCCGCCGCAGCTTGCTGGTCTGCCCGTCCACAATGGCGGCGAGGCTGGCGAGCGCCATTTCGGCGATCAGCGGCCGGTGCGTGGCCGAAAAAGCGAAAAAGCCTTCCGCCGCGCCGCCGTAGATGAAGTCGGCGCACAAATGCGGGTCGCGTTCGGCGATGGCCTCGGCGACGCTGGCCTGCAGCAGGAAGATGCGGTGCACGATCTCGGGATCAGCCTGTGCGGCCAGCAGTCCACGTGCCCGGCGCATCGTCCGCATCGCCTCGGACATGTAGTAATCGACGCTGTCGAGGCGCTTGGCGTCGAAGGCGCGCTTGCCGAAGCCGTCGAGTAGGCCGTCGTAATCGGCGGAGAAATTGTCCTTCAGCAGCGTCCAGTAGGGCTCGAAATCGCCGTCCTCGAACATGCGGTCCTCGACGGCGGCGCGCGCCTTGTCGAGCGTCGCGAACGAGGGCGCGACCGGCTGCGGCGGGGCGACCTTCTGCACCACCGGCTCGGGCGGGCGCGGCGGATGGGTCGCGCGCCAGCCCAGCGCGGCGAACATCGCGATCGCGACGCCGATGAGGATGAACTTCAGCGCCAGCAGGCCTGACGTTTCGGTGGGTTGCGCCATGGCGTCACCTTGGCCGGGTTGGGACGAACCGGCAAGTGTCGGGCGCGCGACTCTTGCGCGACCGGACCAGACTGTTATATCCCGCCTCCTGTTCGCTTACGCCGGCTCGTTTCGGCGACTGAGCCAAAGGAGAAGACATGGTTTCCGTCACGTTTCCCGATGGCGCGCAGCGCCAGTTTCCGGCCGGAATCTCCGGCCTCGACATCGCCAAGGGCATCTCGCCCTCGCTCGCCAAGCGCACGGTCGCGATGGCGCTGGATGGCAAGCTCGTCGACATCATCGAACCGATCAAGCAGGATTCGAAGATCGAATTCGTCGATCGCGAAGATCCGCGCGCGCTGGAACTGATCCGCCACGACGCCGCCCATGTGCTGGCCGAAGCGGCGAAGGAACTCTACGGCGACAAGGTCCAGGTGACCTTCGGCCCGTCG